>CBDUEE010000158.1:0-6921 GCA_965366105.1 uncultured Flavobacterium sp.
CTTAACTTTTACTAGTAAATAAAACGACTATGTTTTTTATTTTAAATATAAAAATTAACCACAAATAATGATATTCATCTTTACGGGAGTTGTTTTATTTTTATTGTTTGTACATTATTATTTGTATTTAATAAATTAATCCTACTTTTTTTTAATTGAATTGTATACTGATAGGTTTAAAAAGGACTTGAAATTATTTTTTGAAATTGCAAAAAAATAAAACTGTGTGAGAGAAGCAAGAATTAGCTTTTAATTATGGAGTATGATATTATTTCTCAAAATCATCTAAATTGTTCTATTTTTATAAAAAAATAAATTTCTATGGATTTCAACATTAAAAACTTTCTGATTGTTTGTTTTCTTTTGAGCATTGTATCTTGTAAATCTCAAAATAACACCTCTACAATCGCCTCAAAGAATCGTTCTATAGTAAGCGATTCTAGCTTTGTAAATTTAAAAGAGTACAGTCAGGATTTTGTCTATGATATGAAATATGCTACAGCAGACAATTTCCTTAAAGCAAAGGTATATGATTGTGCGGAATGTTTTTTGAGACTAAAAACAGTTACAGCATTGATTGAAGCCAATAAAAAATTTATAAAAAAAGGTTACAAAATCAAAATTTTTGATTGTTATCGTCCTTTGGATATTCAAAAAAGAATGTGGACCATTGTTTCTAACCCTGTATATGTTGCAAATCCTGCAAAAGGTTCCATACACAATAGGGGTGGAGCTGTAGATATTACTTTAGTTGACCGTAACGGTAAAGAATTACAGATGGGGACTTCATTTGATTTTTTTGGCAAAGAAGCCAGTCATAACTATGCGAACTTATCTCAAGAAATTAAAAATAATAGAAAATTTTTAAAAGCCGTAATGATAAATAGTGGTTTTAATTCCTTTGATTCAGAATGGTGGCATTATAACCTAAAAGCAGGACTAAATGATAAAATTTCTAATGTTAAATGGGATTGTAAGTAGATTACTCTATGCATTTTAGATGCTCTATGAAATAAGTTCCTGGATAATAAACTTCATTATTTAATTCAGATTTTAATTCTTTTTTCAAAATATAATCTTCAGTATCCGTTAAATATTTAATTCGCATTATGGATGCGGGAGAATTTTTTAGTTCTTCAATACTCTCATTGGTAAATAAAAATATTCCAGAGTTAACTCTGTTATCAAAACCCTTGTCATCACGCAACATTGTTCCACAGTTTTCTTGGTCGATATGCAATAATGTGACTATTTTTCCATTATTTAATTGTAAAATTAATTTAGAATTTTTATCAAAACAATTGGCCTTCATAAAACCTTTACTCTTTTGAAGTAACTGAACATTTACAGATGGTGTCCCATCTGTATTCGCCAATGAATAAAATATATAACTAGAATTTCCAGCAAAATTTTTCTCGCTAATAATATATTCTTTAGTTTCTTTATAAGTTCCAACGGAATCATTAATATTGGTACTATATTCACACGGTTTTTGTGCTAATAAGCTAAGTGTAAAAAAAAATAAAGTGAGTCCAAGTAGGTATTTCATTTTTATTAAATTTTGTTACAAATTAAAACTATTTTGTCATTATTGACATCAGTTGTAAAAAAACAATAGGTATTTCCGCCATCTTTTATTCTCCATTTCTTTCGAATACTTTCTACGCTATCGGGAAAATTTCGGGTGGTAATATTTGCTTGTGTACTTTCTAAAAAACTTTTCATTTGTACTTTGTTATAAGGTATTGTATTTTGAATTTCAAATACTCTTCCGGGAAACAAAATTAAATCTTTGGAGGTGTATAAATGGGAGTGTTTATGGAGTTTATTTACATTATAAAACGCTCCAACTTCATCAAAACCTCCTGACTTCATAATAGCACTATTGGCTTCGTATAAATACTTTTGAGGCAAACTAAAGGGTAAAAATTCAGTCTGTTCATTTAATACAAAATCGAATAGTTCCAATTTATCCTTTAAAATGTTAACGGTTTTGATACTTGTATTTCCCATAAAAGCAGCCTGTAATTCCCATAATAATTCTTTTACTTCATTTTCAACTGCAATAATATGAATTGCTTTTACGTGTTGTAACTCAGACAACCCTGCTGAAATATCTAGAAGTGGTGCGGTTTTTATTAAAATCGCATTCGAATTATTAAAATATAGATTAAGATTTTCAGGAACATTTGGTAAGCAATCTTTGAGTAGAAATACTTTTCCTTTAGTATCATTTCGTCTGGAAGGATCAATATAAATCCAATCCCATTTTTTATTTAAAGTGTTTAGAGTGCTTAAACTGTCGCCAACATAACAGGTGATGTTGGGACTCTTCAATTGTTTTAAATTATGTTGTACAATGCTAGATAACTCAGTGTTGATTTCACAATGCACTACGGTTTTTATTTTTTTTGCAAAATAATAATCATCTACTCCAAAACCACCTGTTAAGTCAATTAAACTTTCTCCAGAGACAATCGTGGCTTTATAGGAAGCTGTTTTTTCTGATGAGGTTTGTTCTATTGAAATTTTACTTGGATAAATAATATCTTCGGTCGAAAACCAGTTGGGAAGTTTGTCTTTTGCTTTTGTTTTTGCTTCAATTTGCTTCAAAATAGTAATCCAATTTACCTCTGGGAAAGGATTTTTTTGGAGTGCTAGTTTAGAAATGCTTTTACCTATATTTTCGTTGATAAATGCCTGTATTTCGTGCTTTAGAATCAATTGATCCAAAATTAAATATCTTTAGTTAATAAAATGATGATCTTGTTTTCAGGAAAGAATTCTTTACCTATTACTTTAAATATGGTGTATAAAGGAACTGCTACTATCATTCCTAATATTCCAAAAATAAAACCTGCAATAAGTATTACAAGAAATATTTCCAGCGGATGTGAACTAACACTTTTGGAGAAAATAATGGGTTGCGATACATTATTATCAATAATTTGAACAATCCAAAAGCCTATTAAAACATAAATAGTAGTAGGCAAAATTTCAGATTGAAAGTCGCTTCCTAGATTACTTAACATGGTCAATAATGCTGCTAAAAGTGATGCGATTAGTGGACCTACGTACGGAATGATATTTAATACAGCACATAAGAAAGCGATAATAAGTGCATTTGGAATACCGAATATTAATAATACAATTACATAGGAAAGAAAAACAAAGAATAACTGCAGTAATAGTCCAATAAAATATCGCGATAATAAATGGTTTGTTTTTTCTATTGAATTTAAAATTTGATCTTCATGGCTATTCGGAATTAGTTTTTTAGCTCCTAAAAGGAATACATTTCGATCTTTTAAAAAGAAAAAAGTAATAAACAATACAGAGCCTAATCCCATCCCAAAACTACTAATTGTGCCTAAAATGGTATTTAAAAAATTAGGAATAAAATTAAAATTTATTTTAGAAGTTATATTAGCTTCTTGCAATACTTGTGCGGAATCAATTCGATGATTATTTAAAAAAACAGTAATTTGATTGATTAGCTGGACTATGTTTTTCTCAATTGAAGCAGTGTTTAGCAATGATAAATTTTGTCCTTGCGATAAAATCAAAGGAACAAACAGCATGATGAAACCCAATATAATTAATATAAAAATAAACAATACTGCTATTGTTGCAAAAATATGGTTGAACTTTAATCTTCTTTTAAAAAAATCTAAAATAGGATTTCCAATTAATGTAAGTATAAGTGATATGATAAGATAAATCAATACCGATTGGATTTTGTAGAAGAATAGCAAAACTAAGCCAATAAAAACTAGTGTTAATACTGCTCTAAGAATTCCATTCGAAATAATTTTTGATGTAATCATGTTTCTATTTTAGGTTGTAAATATAAAAAAAAACTCGCTAACAAGTAGCGAGTTTTAATTTCTAAAAAAAAAACTAACAAAAAATTATATACCAAAACTTGCTCTAGCACCACCCGAAACGAACAGAGCTGTCATTCTTATTTTTTGTCCATTGGAGAACATATACATTCCTCTATCATCTGAATAATCCATATAATTCATTGTCATTTCTACAGGAGTACCTGAACAAGTACTATAATGAGGATAACTAGGAACTCCATAATTAGCTTCATTGTGTGTAGGTGTGTCAGAAACTAAATCACTACCGCAATTGGCATCACCCCAGATATGGCGTAAATTCATCCAATGTCCTACCTCGTGAGTCGCCGTTCTTCCTAAGTTAAAAGGTGCACTTACTGATCCAGTGGTACCAAAAGCGTTATTATCTATAACTACTCCATCGGTAGCAGTTGCTCCTCCTGGAAATTGTGCATAACCTAGAATTCCACCACCCAAATTACAAGACCAGAGGTTCAAAACTTTTGTTGGTGTTGTAGGTACAATTCCTGTTGCCGATTTTTTCATAGCATCATTAGTTGTCCATGATGACGTTGTTGTAGACTTTCTCACAATATTTTGCAACACAAATTTTATTCCTACGTTAGCTTTTACTCCTGAGAATAAAGCTGGAACTGACGAGAAATCAGTATTTAACGCATTAAAATCTCTATTCAATACATCAATTTGAGATTGTATTTGTGCATTAGAAATATTTTCAGAAGCAGTTTTGTACAAAACGTTTACCACTACTGGAATTTCAACTTTTCCATTCACTAAACGACTGTTTAGCATTGTTTTTTGAGTAAAGTCTTCGATTTTATTCATTCTTAAAGCTAAAGTAGGATCAGCTTTCATTTGTGCAGCCAGTACTTCTTGTGATGCACAACCTCTTTGTAAAACTGCACTAGTTTGTACTGTTGTTTCTGTGGTGTCATTTTGACAAGAAAAAAGCATTAATAATGCTGCTGCTGGAAGAAAAATTTTTTTCATAAATGGTTTGTTATAAATAAATTGGTTTGGTTAATTATTTAGCAATTATATAACAATTTATCAATATAAATTTTTTTTTGATACTTTTTTTACGAAAATAAAGATAAAGTGGGTGTTTTATTGATATTTTCTGATTTGGTTTTTTCTTAAATATAAGCTTTTTCTGATGTTTTATTTTAGAAAAATAAATAAATAAATTTAATATATTGTAGATCTGTCTATTAGTGAATTAAAATAGATCAAATATGGAAAAAGTATAATTGAAGTACTAAATTTTTATTTAAAGGAATATAAATACTGGAAATCAGTATATGCTGAATGATAACTATAGGACTCGATTTTACAGAAAAAAATAGTAGTTTCTAAAAATAATTGGTGTGAATCGATTCTTGAAATTAGATAAAATTTTAGTTGTTAAAGAGATAATTAATAATGTTAGCTCCCATTTTTAATGCTTTCTCGTGAACTTCTTTGGGATCATTATTCACTTCAGCATCTTCCCAACCATCACCTAAATCACATTCATAAGTATACAGCAACACCAGTTTATTGTTTATAATTATGCCGAAAGCTTGTGGACGTTTGCCATCATGCTCATGAATTTTAGGTAATCCGTTTGGGAATGAATATGGTTTTTGAAAAATTTGGTGAGTAGCTGGAATTTCAATTAGAGTATTGTTTGGAAATATTTTTTTAATTTCTTTTCTAATATATTGATCCATTCCGTAATTATCGTCAATATGAAGAAATCCACCTGCTAACAAATAATTTTTAATATTGTTAACGTCTGTATCGCTAAAGACTACATTTCCGTGACCCGTCATGTGCACATAAGGATAGGAAAATAAATCAGGACTACTAGGTTCTACCGTTGCTGGTTTTAATTTTATTTGAGTATTAATGTTGGCATTACAATATTTTATTAAGTTGGGTAATGAAGTTGGGTTTGCATACCAATCACCGCCACCACTATATTTTACCAAAGCAATTTCTTGCGAAATTGCTGGTATAGAAAAGAGTAGTAAAACATAAAATAGTGTTTTCATAATCTACAGAAGGTTATTCTTCATTGATAAAAACTACGCTGTGACAAACTACAACTGCAGCAGTTTCTGTGCGTAATCTGGTAGTTCCTAATGAAACTGGAAGATAATCATTGCTTATTGCTAAGGCAATTTCTTTCTCTGAAAAATCACCCTCTGGGCCTATCAACATTGTAAGATTTTGATTGGGTTTAAGAACTGATTTAAGTGTTTTTTTATCCGTTTCTTCGCAATGCGCAATCATTTTTAAATCGTCATTTTTTAGGTTTACGAATTCCTTGAATGTTAGTGCTGGATTTAATTTTGGAAGATATAATTCATTAGATTGCTTCATTGCAGTCAATAAAATTTTCTCAAATCGCTCGTTATTAATCACTTTTCGTTCAGAATGATCACAGATAATGGGTGTTATTTCCTGTACGCCTATTTCGGTAGCTTTCTCTAAAAACCATTCGTAACGATCATTCATTTTAGTAGGAGCAACAGCAAGATGCAACCTAGATTTTGACGGTACTGCTTGTTCAAACGAAATAATATTAACGGTACATTTACTGTCGGATGCTAAAGTAATTTCTGTTTTAAATAGAAAACCTAAACCATTAGTTACATATAAAATATCAGTGTCTTTTTTGCGTAATACTTTAATGATGTGTTTACTTTCTTCTTTATCAAAAGAAAAATTTTCGGTAGTTTCGTTTATGTTAGGATTGTAAAATAATTGCATAATTTATAATTGTATTCTTGCTTTTGAAACTACAGAAGAAGTTTCAAATGTTTGGGTTAAAAATTTTTGATAACCTACAATTCCAATCATTGCAGCATTATCTGTTGTGTATTCAAATTTAGGAACAAAGGTTTTCCAACCAAACGTTTTTTCGGCGGCTTTTAATGTGTTTCTAATTCCTGAATTAGCAGAGACACCTCCGCCAATGGCAATTTGTTTGATTCCTGTTTCTTTTACTGCCAACTTTAATTTGTCCATTAAAATTTCTATAATCGTATGCTGTATCGAAGCACAAATA
>CBDUEE010000159.1:0-6805 GCA_965366105.1 uncultured Flavobacterium sp.
CTTCTAAATCATCTTTGAAAATAACTTCTTTTTCAATTAAAATATCAGCAAGTTGATTCAGCTTGTCTTTATTTTCTTCTAGTATTTGAATAGCTCTGGTGTACTGACCTTCAATTAATTCTGAAATTTCAGCATCAATTATTTTAGCAGTTTCTTCAGAGTAAGGTTTAGAGAAGTTGTATTCACTTTGTCCAGTTGAATCATAATAGGTAACATTTCCTATTTTTTCATTCAAGCCATAAATGGTAACCATAGCGCGAGCTTGACGTGTTACTTTTTCTAAATCACTTAATGCTCCAGTTGAAATTCTATCAAAAGTTACTTTTTCTGCAGCTCTTCCGCCCATTGTAGCACACATTTCATCTAACATTTGATCTGTTCTTACAATTTGTCTCTCTTCTGGAAGATACCAAGCCGCTCCTAAGCTTTGTCCGCGAGGAACAATTGTTACTTTAATTAACGGTGCTGCATGTTCTAACATCCAACTTACGGTTGCATGTCCAGCTTCATGAATAGCAATAGCTCTTTTTTCTTCAGGAGTGATAATTTTATTTTTCTTTTCCAGACCACCAATAATTCTATCTACGGCATCAAGGAAATCTTGTCTATCAACAGCTGTTTTGTTGTGTCTTGCAGCGATTAATGCTGCTTCATTACAAACATTTGCTATATCAGCACCAGAGAAACCTGGAGTTTGTTTAGCTAAGAAATCAAGGTCTAAACCTTCGACTTTTTTGATGGGTGCTAAGTGAACTTCAAAAATTTCAGCTCTTTCTCTAATATCGGGTAAGTCTACAAAAATTTGTCTGTCAAAACGACCTGCACGCATTAATGCTTTGTCAAGAACATCAGCTCTGTTAGTCGCAGCCAAAACGATTACGTTAGAATTTGTTCCAAAACCGTCCATCTCTGTCAGTAATTGGTTCAATGTATTTTCACGTTCGTCATTTCCACCTGACATATTACTTTTTCCTCTAGCTCTTCCTACTGCATCAATCTCATCAATGAATATAATTGCTGGAGATTTTTCTTTAGCTTGTTTAAATAAATCACGAACACGTGATGCACCTACACCTACAAACATCTCAACAAAATCAGATCCTGATAGAGAGAAAAAGGGTACTTGTGCTTCACCAGCTACGGCTTTTGCTAATAAGGTTTTACCAGTTCCCGGTGGACCAACGAGTAAAGCACCTTTTGGAATTTTACCACCCAGATTGGTATATTTTTCAGGATTTTTCAAGAACTCTACAATTTCTTGTATTTCTTCTTTTGCTCCTTCTAAACCAGCTACATCTTTAAACGTAGTTTTGATATCTGTTTTCTCATCAAATAGTTTCGCTTTCGATTTTCCAATATTGAAAATCTGACCGCCACCACCTGCGCCACCACCAGACATTTTTCTCATAATGAAGATCCAAACAGCAATGATGATAATGATTGGTAAAAGACTAATTAAAATATCTGACCAATTGTTTTTAGGTAAGAAATTAAAATCTTTCAACTTTCCTTCTGCAACTGCTTTTTCTAATTTTGTTTGAAAAATTTGATCATTACCAATGTCAAAAGTGTAGTTAGGCCCTTTATTAGGTCTATCAAAAACATCTTTAGAAACTTTTTTATGAGCCGGTTCTTTCAATGCGGCTGCTGTCAAAAATACTTCAGCTTCTGTTTTGTTGTAAACGATTACTTTTTCAATTTGACCTTTTTCTAAATAGTCGTTAAACTTTGAAGAAGTTAGCTGTCCAGGTTCATTTAGACTAGAACCTCCAGTTATAAAACTTATAAATAAGAAAATAAGTAAAATTGCAGTATAAATTAACCACGGACTTACCTTGAACTTATTCGGATTGGGATTATTTTCTTTAGCCATTACTACGGATTATATGTCTTTAGTATTTGTTTTCTATGGTTGTTATTTTAGCATCGCCCCATAAACTTTCGATGTTGTAATATTCTCGAATGTGTTTTTGAAACACATGTACAACAATATTTACATAATCAATTAATACCCATTCTGCATTATCCGTTCCTTCAACATGCCAAGGCTTGTCTTTTAATTCTTTTGAAACTGTTTTTTGGATAGAGTTTACGATGGCGTTAACTTGTGTATTTGAATTACCGTTGCAAATGACAAAATAGTCGCAAACTGCGGTGTCTATTTCTCTTAAATCTAGGATAGTAATATCATTTCCTTTTACCTCTTCTATTCCTTTAATGATATTCGCTAATAGGATGTCATTATTTATCGTCTTTTTCGCCATGAATTATTTTTATATAAGTTTGTAAAGTTACCATTTTTTGTGATTATTTTTGAACCTTAACACAATATTAAATTCTGTTCCACAAAAAAGTATAATGAAACTAATCAAACTCGATGCCATAGATTCTACAAATGAGTTCCTAAAAGGCTTGTCTAACAAACAGGAGCTATCAAATTTTACAGTTGTAACAGCTGAGAATCAAACGAAAGGGAAAGGTCAAATGGGTTCTATATGGGCTTCCGAAACGAGTAAAAACTTAATAATGAGTATTTTGGTCAAAGATTTTTTATCGGATATTTATCAAATTTTCAATCTCAATATAGTGATATCTCTTTCGGTTATAGAAGCTTTAGAATCAATAAATATTCCTGATTTGAGTATTAAATGGCCTAACGACATAATGTCATATAACAAAAAAATTGGTGGCATTTTGATAGAAAACAGTATCAAAAGTGACGGAAATATTATTTCAGTAGTCGGTTTAGGATTAAATGTGAATCAAACTAATTTCGAAAATTTATTAAAAGCGTCTTCTTTAGCAGTTATTTGTGGTAGTGATTTTAATAAAGAAGATTTACTTTTTTCTATTATGGACATCTTCGAAAAAAAAATAAAATTATGTGTCAAGCAACCTGATTGTTTATGGCAAGAATATTCCAGTAAATTATTTAAAAAAGGAGTTCCCATGCCTTTTTCAGATCAAAATAAAATCCATTTTATGGGAATAATTCAGGGAGTTTCTGAAATAGGTAAGTTAGAAGTTATGCTGGAAGATGATTCTGTATCTGAATTTGATATTAAAGAAATTCAAATGTTATATTAACAAAATGGAGAAAAGAATAGACACTTCCGTGAAAAATCTTTTCTCCTTTATGTTATTATTATAATGATTTGAAACTTATAATTTATGCATATTGCTTGCTAAAGTCTCAATAAACTTACTAATTGGTCCTTTGATCATCATTGCCATCATTGGGTTGAAATCTCCTTCAAAATCAAGTTTTACTTCGCTTGATGAATCTGATACACTTTCTATATTTGCAACTAAAGTAAAAGGAAGTTTATCACTTGCCGCTCCTAAAACTACTTTGTTTGGTGCGATTTTTTCCTTCATTTTTAGTTTTATCTCTGGCATTCCTTTTAATCCAAAAATAAAAGCATCTTCACCAATTACTTCAAATTTAGCGATGTTTTCGGGCATTAACGTTCCGAAATTTTTTACATCCGTTAATAAGTCAAATAATTCTTGAGCTGATTTTTGAACGCTAACTTTAGGGCTTTCTAAGTTCATCATTTTATATTTTGATTATTATATTTCAATATTCCAAGTAGATGGACTTACATTCCATTCTCTCAAGGTTTGTTCCTCTTCTTCGGTGATGTATCTTTTTGCAACTGCCAAATTCAATAAGTTTTGGTAATTACTCAAAGTAAATAAATCAATTTTTGCTGATTTAAAATTTTCTTCTGCAACATTAAATCCATAGGTAAATATTGCAGCCATCCCTTTTACGTTGGCACCTGCTTCACGCAAAGCCTCTACTGCAAGTAAGCTACTGTTTCCCGTGCTAATCAAATCCTCTACTACAACAACATTTTGTCCTTTTTGTAAAAAACCTTCTACTTGATTTTGTCTACCGTGTTTTTTAGCTTCTGGACGTACATAAACGAATGGCAATCCCATGCTTTCTGCAACTAGAATACCAATACCTATTGCTCCGGTGGCAACACCAGCAATAACATCTGGTT
Organism: uncultured Flavobacterium sp.; assembly: GCA_965366105.1. Classification (GTDB taxonomy): domain Bacteria; phylum Bacteroidota; class Bacteroidia; order Flavobacteriales; family Flavobacteriaceae; genus Flavobacterium. The sequence continues at coordinate 4,014 of CBDUEE010000159.1, forward strand.
TCCCAAATTGTTTCTCAATGTTTTTCGAAAATTCATCTCTAACATAATTTCTTACGGCTGGAAATGAGAGGATTAATCGATTATCACAATAAATTGGCGATTTCCATCCAGAAGCCCATGTAAAAGGATTTCTTGGATTCAATTTAATTGCATTTATTTGCAAAAGGAATTCGGCTGTTTTTTCGGCTGTATCTTTATTAAAAATCATAGTACAAATGTATAAAGTTTTTGTTAACGACAAGCCACTTTTTTTGACAAATCACATCTCTAAGGAGACAGATTTTCAATTATTTCTGTTAGAGAGTATTGACATAGAGCAACTTATCGTCAAAATATTTCAAAATAAAATTAATAAAGCCTATTTATATCATCCTGATGAAAGCTTGATAATGAAGACTTTAAAAGCTAAAATTCCTGTTTGTAAAGCAGGAGGAGGCTTAGTATATAATAAAAAAGGGGAAGTGTTATTCATTTTTAGAAATGGAAAGTGGGATTTACCTAAAGGAGGTATCGAAAAAGGAGAAGAAATTGAGGATACCGCTATGCGTGAAGTAGAGGAGGAGACTGGCGTAAATGGTCTTACGATTTCGCATAAACTTCAAAAAACGTATCATGTTTTTAGAAGAAATGGGAAGTATAAGTTAAAAATAACCCATTGGTTCGAAATGCAATCTGATTTTGAAGGGACTCCAAAAGGCCAACTAGAAGAAGGAATTGAAAAAGTCGCTTGGTTAAATCCAGAGCAAATCAAAGAAGCATTAAAAAATTCCTACGAAAACATAAAATTATTGTTTGAGGAAGAGAGTATTTAGCAATATTTTATTTTTAAAAAAGCACATTAGTTTTATACACGTATTTCACACATTTTCGCAAATTAATATTTGAAAATGAATGAAATACGTTTTTTTTATCTATTATAAATAGAATTTTATTTTAAAATTCGATAGACTGGATATTGTAAATGTGCAACTTCATAGTAAATAGAATGTTTATAAACCCAATCCAATTGTGCTTCTGGGTTCTTTGAAAAGTTGGTATCGCTTTGCATTTTTTGTTGTAATTCGTCTTTTAGTTTTGGATTTTCTTTTAATATTTTAGCAGCAGTATCTTCAAAAACATAGTCAGAATACCCTTCTTTTTGCTGCAATATCGTATCGAAAAAATTCCAATTAAAGAAAGAATCAATTGCTTCTGGTTCTAGAGTTTCTAATAAATATTTTATTCCTTTTTGACTTGTTGTAATCAAATAATCTCCCTTAGCAAAAGCCATTTTCTTAATTTGCGATGTGGTAGTCGTATTTCTATGTAAATAATGTCCTTCGTAAGCGGAATTGGTGGTTTTAAAATCAGCAATTCTGTAACTTTCCACTTCAATAACAGTGTCTTTTTTTAATTCTTGCATTGCAATTCCATTGCTTTTTAATAATTCAATAACATCCCAAAATCCTTTGGGAATTACGTAAGATGTTGGTATTGTAATTTCTTTTGCAGATTTATACTCTTTGCTAAATGGTACTTCTTTTTTGTAAGGTTTTGTACGATCGTAAAACAATCGATTTCCTGAGGTAATCTCACTTTTTTTGTGGCTGCCTTCATAACCTAAAAAAGAGAACGGAATTACCTTTGTAGTATCAATTTCCCATTTTATCGTATAGGATTTTTCAGGTTTATATTGTTCTTCATTTTTTAATCTCATTTGTTTGATTTTAGTATAATTATTATCGGTAAAATCAATTGCGGAGCGCATATATTCATAGGTTACTTTTACACGGTCTGCATATTTTTTTAGCATGTGTGTTTCTACTACAAATCCAATGGTGTTAAATAAAGATGTGTAACCCGTTGCATATCTTGGACTTTCAAAAAACTGAGCAAAACCTTTGTCTGGGGTATCTGAAAAGGCATTTACATATGGAGTAGTTTCGATTCCCTTTTTTTGTAAATCGGTTACCAAAGCTGGCATCATTTCACTATTCAAAAAATCGCCTAATACATTCCCTAATTTGTTGTGCTGGGTCATTATATAAGTCAGTTTGTATTGATAATCGGCGCCATTGCTAACATGATTATCAATAAAAACATCAGGATTGATTTTGTGAAATATTTCGACAAAACTTTTGGTGTTCCTAGTATCTGACTTGATGAAATCTCGATTTAAATCATAGTTTCTAGCATTTCCTCTAAAACCATAGATTTCTGGACCCTCTTGATTCGTTCTTGTGGTCGAATTTCTATTTAAAGCGCCACCAATATTATATACTGGAATACAAACGATAACCGTGTTTTTTGGAGCTTTAATTTTGCCTAAAGCCAAATCTCTAAACATTTGCATACTCGCATCAATTCCGTCGGGTTCTCCGCCATGAATTCCGTTATTCAATAAGATTACGGCTTTGTTTTTATTGATTTTTTCAAAGTCGAATTGCTTTTCGGGATTATAAATTACAATATGTAATGGTTCTCCACTATCTGTTAAACCCATTTTTTGCATTTTTATAGATGGGAAATCATTAGATAATAAAGTGTAATAGGAGATTGTTTCGGTATAACTTGGCGTTTGATTTCCGTTGCCCTTTTCAAAAAAGGTATCGTATTTATTTGTTTTTTGTGCCATTGCACTAATTGAAAAGAGTAAAATAAGGAGTGTGAAAAATCTCATACTTTGATTTTTAAATTGATTATCAAATGTAGCAAATTTTATAGTGTTTTTAAAAGCAATGCTATTCTCCTAAACGCCTTATTTAAAACAAATGATAATTTAAAATTTAGAATTACCTTTGCACAAATAAAAA
>CBDUEE010000160.1:0-6721 GCA_965366105.1 uncultured Flavobacterium sp.
TTATTATAAAGGGAACACTCAAGATTTGACCCATATTTAATTGCATTCCTTCTTCAAATTGTACTTGATTTATTTTTACAAATTCGATTAAAATTCTCATCAAAAAAATTAAAGTTATTACCAAACCAAAGTAAAAACCTTCACCTAATTTTATTTTTTTAGTTTTATAAATTGTAAATACAATTAAGAAAATTATTAAATATGATATTGCTTCATAAAGTTGAGCTGGATGTCTAGGGATATTATCAATTTTTTTAAATATAAAGGCCCAAGGCATTTTTGTTGGATTACCGATCATTTCAGAATTCATCAAATTTGCAAGCCTTATAAATGTTGCTCCTATTGGCGCAACTAATGCTATTAAGTCAAGTACCTTAAGATATTGAATTTTGTATTTTCTTGAATATAGATAAAGAGAAAATATTAAACCAATTGTACCACCGTGACTTGCCAAACCTGCATAACCTATGAATTTATATCCTCCATTTAATGTTTTTTTAATGGGCAATATAATTTCTAATAAATTTTTTGAATAATAATCAAAGTCATAGAATAAGCAATGCCCTAATCTAGCTCCAACAAAAATTCCAAGTATTCCATATATAAATAATGCTTCATAGGCATTATCATTTAAATTTTCAGTTTTGAAAATCTTTTTTAGAACCCTCATAGATATGATTAAACCACAAGCAAATAAAAGGCCATAGTATTTTAATGGGAATCCTAATATGTTAACTATTTCTGGATCAAAATCCCAATTTATATAAAATAAAATCATATTAGTGCTTTAAGTATATAAATAAAAGTACTACAAAATAATCAATCATTATGAATTTAATTGTTATAATTCTATATAAATTAAACCGCAGATTCTCCAGATATATAATCGGCTAATCTGCGGTTTATTAATTATTCACTTACTGTTTCTAAAACCATAGGTTTCTGGTTTCTAAAAATAGTGCTTTGTAGGAGCAACGAAATAAGAATGGTTAATGTAGCGCCAATAAAATTCAACCATAAATACCCTAGTTTTTCTTGTCCACTTGGATAAATATAAATAGCATAATAGTAAATAATAAAAATGGTGATTTGACTTATTACTGCACTATAAAAGATCGCCTTAGACTGTACATTTTTCAAATAAAAACCAACTAGAAAAATTCCCAATACAGTACCATAAAATATAGATCCAATAATATTCACTAATTGGATCAAGTTTTCAAATAAAGTACCGATACAAGCAAATAGTATTGCTATAACTCCCCAAAGTAGTGTAAAGAATTTGGTAGCGTATAAATAATGACGTTCTGATTTTTCTTCTTTTACATTTCTTTTGTAAATATCAATGGCAGTTGTCGATGCTAATGCGTTAAGCCCCGAAGCAGTTGACGACATGGCAGCTGAAATGATTACAGCCAACAATAAACCAATAAGACCTTTCGGTAAATAGTTTAATATGAAATGAAAAAACACATAATCTTTATCATTGGTTTCACTGTTACTATCTGCTTTTAGAATTATTTCTTTCGCTCGATCTCTGAGGTCTTTTTCTTTATTAGAAAGTGCTACTAATTCCTTTCGGAGTATTGGATTATCATAATCTTGATTAAGCTGATCGATGTACAACAAGTTGATTACTTTTTTGTCTTCAGATAAATCATCTAATTTTTTTTCTAAAGCATTGTACTCTCCTTTAAAAGCTGATTTCTCAATCATGGCTTTGTTGTTCGGATTAAAATTTAATGGAACAGGATTGAATTGAAAAAAAACAAAAACCATCACACCAGTCAATAAAATGAAGAACTGCATTGGTACCTTTAAAAGCCCATTCATAATCAGTCCCATTTGACTTTCCTTAACTGATCTTCCTGATAAATAGCGTCCTACTTGAGATTGATCGGTTCCAAAATAGGCTAATGCCAAGAAAAAACCTCCTGTAATACCACTCCAGAAAGTATATTTTTCTTCGGGATCAAAAGAGAAATTGACTATATTCATTTTATCATTCGCACCCGCAATATGCAGAGCACTAGTAAAAGTCATGTCGTTTGGTAAGTAATGCAAGATTAAGAAAAAGGTAATAAACATCCCCGACATAATTACAAACATTTGTTGTTTTTGGGTTACGTTTACGGCTTTGGTACCACCTGAAAAAGTATATATAATTACTAAAACACCTATGATAATATTCATGTACGTGAGATTCCATCCCAATAAAGCTGACAAAATAATTGCTGGAGCATAAATAGTTAGTCCAGTTCCTAATCCTCTTTGAAACAAAAATAGAATAGCCGCTAATGATCTGGTTTTTAAATCAAATCTTTTTTCAAGATATTCATAAGCGGTATAAACCTTGTATTTGTGGTATAAAGGAATAAAAGTGACGCAAATCACTACCATTGCAATAGGAAGTCCAAAATAAAACTGTACAAATCCCATACCGTCATGATAGGCTTGTCCTGGCGTGGATAAAAAGGTGATTGCACTCGCTTGGGTAGCCATCACAGAAAGCCCTACTACGTGCCAAGGTGTTTCATTACTTCCTAGAATAAAATCTTCTACATTCTTACTACCCTTGGTTTTCCAAGCACCATAAATTACGATGAATAATAGCGTAACAATAAGTATAACCCAATCAAATAATTGCATAATTTAAGAGTATAATTTCATGATTAGATAAAAAATTAAGATGTATATAGCATTGGCTAAGAGTACCCATGTATAATTTCTTGTCCACGTTTTAGCTTTTTTTGGTTCCATATTAATGGTATTATTTCTTTATTATTAAATTAGGAATTCTATCAGATGATTTTAGCGAAATGATATTAGACATTAGTTTGTAAGCACCAGTTACACCCTCCGGCAATTCTCTAAAAAAACTTAAACCGGTGTAAATATAATATCCTTTTCCATAAGGAGCAATCAGTAAAGCACCATTTTTAGGTGTTTCTCCTTTATCATTTGAAGAGAGAATAGGAGTAAAGGCTTTGTCAAACTCGTTTGGATAATATAATCCTTGTTCTTGTTTCCAACCTTCAAAATCTTTTGGAGTGATTTTGTTTGGAAAATTTAAAACAGGATGATTTGGTGCTAAAAATCGAACTTCAGCATCTTCTTCAGTCACTCGATCTTTAGATAATTTTAGAGGGTAAGGCGCTATGTTTTCGGTTACAAGATCGCCGTTAGTGTTATATTGTACGACCATAGTTTTTCCAGATTTCACAAAATCAAAAAGTATATTTTGTTTAAATGCTAAAACGTTAATAGTATTGTAAGCACGAACACCAGTAATAACTACATCAAAATTTTCTAGTTTTTCAGGAGTTATTTCTTCGGGTTTTAGCAAGGTCACAGTATATCCTAATTGTCTCAAACTACTTGGAACTTCATCTCCAGCACCCATGATATAGGCTATTCTTTCTCCATTAGTTTTTAAATCCGTTTTAATCAATTTAGCTTCTGCAGGTTTTAAAACTTGTTGCTTTGTTATATGATCATAATTGATGAAAATCTGTTCTTTGTCAAATCGTTTATCACCTATGATAACCACACTTTTTACAACTCCTTCTTCTGGTTTGCTCGGTGGAGTTATTTGAAAAGTAACCATTTGTTCTGTTCCTTTTTTGGTAATGTCAAAAGGAATTGATTTTGGCTCAACACTCCAATTTTTGGGTAAATCAAGTTGTAGTTTACCTTTTACACTATCTTTTCCTGCCCTAATTTTTATAGTGACATTCTTAATCTTATCGTCTTTAAAAAGTAATACTTTATCTAAAATAGCGGTAGTGACTTCTGGAACAATGTCAAGATAATTATAGACTTCTCCTTTTACATCATCGTTATACTTGTAGATAACAGTGCGTTCAAATGGGATTTCTATTCCGTTCATTTTCATGTTAAACACAACTTTAACTTCACGGATAATATCTGGAATTCCTATATTTTCTTGATTATTTACAGTGTACATCCCCACAGTTCCATTTTCTTGTAACCAATAAGGTTGGGTATAATTTATGGACTCTGGTAACTGTAAATTTAGGTTTATGTTATTTAGAATATTATTTTTTAATTCTATATTTTGAGTCGTATTAATTTCATTTGGTAACGTTGTCACGCTCAACAATTCCATAGGAGTAGCACTTCTATTAATGGCTTCGAGTTTCAATTTAATAGTACTTCCAGGAGTTGCTTCTTGATTTTGAGCAACTGCTTCAAGGTACAAACCGGAACAGGCTACAATGATCTCTTTTATTTCGGCTGATTTTAAGGGTCCCCAATGATTTTCATCTAATGCTTGAATCATAGAATAGGCTTTTGCCAAATTAGGAATACTTGCCGAAGGATTGTTGTAATTAAATTCAGTTGCAATTTTTGTCAATAATTCTCCAATTACTTTTCCTCCTTTTACACGATTCCATGTTGTGTCAATTCCTTCAAAAATAGATTTTTTGTTTTTTAATGCATCTCCATTTATAAATTCTAGATATTCAGTGTCTTCACCGCGTACACCAGTGCTTCCAAAACCTTGTGACTGGTGTCTGCTGCGGCTCAATGCTGCTATTTCTTGATTTGATTTACCAACAGAAGGATAATAAGCACCAGTTTGCATAGCAATTAAATTGGTTTTGTCCGCTGCATTATATTTTTCCATACTTCCATAAAACCACCAAGAGGTATTAAAATACTGGCGTTTTGCTTGCCAAGGTTTTAGGTATTTCAATTGTTCTGGAAAAATAGTTGAATTATTAGTCAAATTAAAACTCTCAACACTTAACATTGCTGAAGCGGTGTGATGTCCGTGAGTAGTACCCGGTGATCTATGGTCGAAACGATTGATGATTACATCAGGTTGAAATTTTCTTATTGCCCAAACCACGTCAGCTAATACTTTTTCTTTATCCCATATTTGCAAAGTTTCTGTTGGGTTTTTAGAAAAACCAAAATCATTAGCACGAGAAAAAAATTGCTCACCGCCATCAATTTTTCTTGCTTCTATAAGTTCTTGTGTTCGTATTACTCCTAATAATTCTCTAAGTTGTGTGCCAATAAGGTTTTGGCCTCCATCACCACGAGTTAAGGAGAGATAACCCGTTCTTGCTTTTTGTTCATTTGATAAATAAGAAATCAACCGTGTATTTTCATCATCGGGATGTGCTGCTATATACAATACAGAACCTAAAAAATTAAGTTTCTGAATTTGATTGTAAATTTCAGCAGAATTTGGTTTTTTAGGATTTTGGGCAATTATTATTTGAAAACATAAAAGGAACGTTATAAGAGTTAAAATGTGTTTTTTCTGCATTTTTTTGATTTTAATTTGCAACAACTTCAAATGTAGGAATTAAATGTTTTTTTCAGAAATGTTTTTTGCTTTCTTTATAAATTGTTGAACTGGATCAAAAAAAAACGAGAGAGAACCACTTATTGTTCTCTCTCGTTCTACTCAAAATAGTTAAGAGTTAATCTCTGTCATGTCCACGATCGTGACCATTTTTTCGACCGTGATCACGATCGTCTCTTTTAGTATTATGCTTTCTATACTCTCTGTGGTTGTCGTGTTTTTTATAGTTATCATGATGACGGTTATTTACATAAACCCTACGGTTGTTATTGTAAACTACAGGTCTATTTCCTTTATACCCTTTATAATATTTTATTTTATGATTTCTAAAATTGCTGTAAGGTCTTGAACCATGATAATCATTTAATACAACTTTGTGTCCACGATATAAATCATAGTTTCTATATTGTCTAGGTAAGTGTCTAGAACGAATCCATCTTCCGTTTCCATAATAAATAAATTGTGTAGCTCTAATATCATAATAGGCTTGTACATCTGGCAGATAGTAATATTCAGTTTCAGCATATCCTACAGGAGCCCATGCAGGTGCTTTGCCAATATTTACATTTACTGAAACCTGTGCGTGTATTGTACTTGATGCAAAAAGGATAATTCCTATGGCGATTAATTTTAATGTTTTCATCTTTTTTAAATTATTATGGGGTAACTAATTTCTGTTTAGGATATCTCTCTTTGGTTATTTTCAACAACTGTGCCAATGTAAAATAATTAACATCTCTTTAAGCTTCTATTAATACTTAGTTTATTTGCAAAAAAAAAGAACCTATTTGTAAGGTTCTAATTTCTAATATTTTATATGTAGTATTAATGATTTCAATCGTATTTTTATTTTCTGTTATTATGATGATGATCATGATCAGGATGATGTGAATCATTAGGAATAATTACTTTTCGTCTTCCAATTGTTTTTTGTAAACTTCCTTTGTATCCTTTTTGATATTTAATTTTATCATGTTTAAACTGGTTATAAGGTTTTGAACCGTGATAATCCTTCAAGACTACTTTATAACCATTGTATAAATCATAATTGCTATAGTGAGCAGGTAAGTTTCTGGAACGTATCCATTTTCTATTTTTTAAATGAATAAATTGACTATTTTTTAAATCATAATACGTTTCAATATCGGGTAAATAGTAATATTCTACTTTAGAAAATCCAGCTGGACCCCATGCTGGAGGGCTATAATCTTTTATATGTACTAAAACTTGCGCTTGCAGCGAATTTGAAGTTAATAAAAAGAGTATTCCTATGATAATCAATTTTAATGTTTTCATATTTTAATAAAATTATTTTTGTTAACTAAAACCAATAATCATATTAAATCAAACAAAAAGGTTTTCATTTCGGTGTATTCCATA
>CBDUEE010000161.1:0-6610 GCA_965366105.1 uncultured Flavobacterium sp.
AAAACCAAAAAAATTTAAAATTCCTGTGATTACGAGAAACTTTTTCCAAAAAAAAATGGAAATTTTAGAGTTGAAAATTAAACAAGCAACCAGTGGTGGAAAAGAAGAACGGAAATCAGCGATTGAAATTCCTGGATGTAGCGAACTAGAACGTGATGCTATTTTAAAATTATTGTTTCAAAAAATTCCTGAAAAAGGATTGATGTTAAAACCAAATTTTCGTAAGCTCGGTTTTTCAATTTTTCTAACAATAGGGCTGCCTTTGTCCATTTTTATAATAAGTGGGTATTGGTTTTATTCTTCTATTTTTGAGTATAGTTATTTGGTTCCAGTTTATGTACTGTTCATTGGATTAATCCAGTTTTTTAAATTCAAAAATAATAAACTCTTTATTAATGATGATTTTATTATAAAGCAAAGTGGTGCTTGGGATGTGAGTAATGAAATTCTTGAGCCTAGTAAAATTCAGGCTGTTTCGACATCACAGCTTTTTTGGCATAAAAAGTTGAATATTGGTTCTGTAATATTACATACTGCTGGAGGAGATATAGCGTTCCAGTTAGGGGATTACACTATCATAAAAAAGCATATTAACAGGTGGTTATACGAAATTGAAACTTCTGATAGTAATTGGATGTAAGTTTTTAAATTGTATTTTTCATTAACAGAATCTACACTTAGTGACTTAATGGAATTGGGAAAAAAAGTATAAATATTCTTTACCTTCGTAGTAAAAAAATAAACTAAATAAAATGAAACACTGGATTGAAGCAGCACGATTAAGAACATTACCGTTATCGGTATCTGGAATAATTGTGGGAAGTATGTATGCCTTGCGTCCTACAGAAAATATTGAAACTCCAACAGAAGTTTTTAGTTGGACTATTTTTGGCTTAGCTATATTAACGACCTTGGGATTGCAGGTTTTATCTAATTTTGCTAATGATTATGGAGATGGAATAAAAGGGACTGATAATGCAGATCGAGTAGGACCACAACGTGCTATTCAGAGCGGTGCGATTTCTCCTCAAGCGATGAAAACAGGAATTGCTATAACTTCGTTTCTGACATTATTATCCGCTATTACTTTAATTTATTTTGCTTTTAGCGATACTAATATTTGGTATTCTATATTTTTCTTAATTTTAGGAATTTTGGCAATTGTATCCGCAATTCGCTATACAGTTGGGAACACCGCTTATGGTTACCGAGGATTTGGTGATATATTCGTATTTGTATTCTTTGGATTGGTGAGTACAATTGGGGTAAATTTTTTATACTCAGAACAATTGGATTTTGATTTGTTTTTGCCAGCAGCGGCTATAGGTTTATTGAGTACAGGCGTTTTAAATTTGAATAATATGCGCGATGAAGCATCAGATAGAAAGTCGAATAAAAACACAATAGTTGTTCAAATTGGTGGTAAAAAAGCTAAAAAATATCATTATTTTCTAATTGTTACCGCAATGATTTTGGTTTTGATTTTTGCGATTTTAAGTGACTATCGTTTGGATCAATATTTATTTTTATTGGCTTACTTTCCTTTAATTAAACATTTAAACACGGTTTATAAAAATCAAGATCCTAGAGCTTTAGATCCTGAATTGAAAAAATTAGCACTAAGCACATTTGCACTTTCTGTACTATTGGCACTGTGTATGGTTTCTCTAATTCCAGATTTATTTGTAAATCTCTTTTTAGGTGGAAGATAATTTGCAGTAGTACTATCAAAAAATAAAGTAAAATCATCCAGTTTCCAATTCCTAGGTATTCTAATGGGGTTGAGAAAGTATTTTAAAACCCATTCAAATGAAAATAATATTTTATGGACACGCTTCCTTAGGAATTGAAATCAGTGGTAAACATATCTTAGTAGATCCATACATTTCTGCAAACCCTAGAGCTGCACATATCGATATCAATACTTTGCAAGCTGATTTTATTTTAATAACCCACGCTCACGGAGATCATATTCTTGATGTCGAATCGATTGCAAGCAGAACAAATGCAGTAATTGTTTCCAATGCTGAAATTGCTGGATATTATGCAGCAAGAGGTTTTCAATCGCATCCTATGAATCATGGCGGAAGTTGGAATTTCGATTTTGGTAAGTTAAAATATGTAAATGCTGTTCATTCCAGTTCATTTCCTGATGGGAGTTATGGAGGAAATCCTGGCGGTTTTGTAATCGAGGGCGAACACAAAAATATTTACATCGCCGGTGATACAGCACTTACAATGGACATGAAACTGATTCCTATGCGTACCAAACTTGATTTGGTCATTTTGCCTATAGGAGATAATTTCACAATGGATGTAGATGATGCTATTATCGCTTCTGATTTCGTTAATTGTGATAAAATATTAGGGTATCACTACGATACTTTCGGTTATATAGAAATTGATCACGAAGCAGCTATTCGAAAATTTTTCGATAAAGGAAAAGATTTAATGTTATTAGAAATAGGCAGTTCAATAGAGTTGTAGTTTTATTTGGAGCTATTTCCTGCTATCCGTTACAATCTTTTTTACAATCTCCCAGCCTTTAAAAGGCTAGAGAATTGTAAAAAAGGATTTTCACTTCTATCAGGGCTAAAAATCACACTAATCAAGAATATGAATCATATAAAAGTATTTTTTTTGCTGTTAATAACACTCGTATTTCAAATGAGTTTTGCACAGAAAGACGGCTATTGGGATAAAATCCGAGCTACAACCGAAGAAATTACGGTTTCTGCTAGAGAACGGATTATCATAAAAACCCAAGATTTTCCAGAAGGCACAACCGAAGTCGTTTTTAGAATAACCCTTTTGGATAAAAATCAACAAATGGCGGGGAGCTTAGTCTCTGTTCTCAAAGCCATTCCAGATCCTACAGGAATAAGTCAAGGTTCGGCTGGAGCGGTTTTTATATTATCTAAAATTTCGGGAGATGATAAATGCAAGTACGCTGTTTTCTCAACTGCTGATTTGGCTTCTAAGTACAAAATAAACGGAAAAATAGATAATGCTTGTTTGGTACAAGATACACCGGTAAGCAAAGATGCAAAGTTACTTTCTACAGACAAATCATCATGCATGAAACTAAGTGCTGGTAATTTATGGTTTGGTTTTGAAAGTAAGAATTGGATCATGAATCAGAAAATTATTCTTGAAGTCGTACCCTGGGTTGATAACAAACTGAGCCGAGGCTGGACAGTAGAAAATAGAAAATCAATTATCGATCAATGTAAAACATCTAATCTAGCTCAAAAAATGAGCAATTCAGATGATTTTTGCGTCTGTATTTTAGATAAAATACAGTCAAAGTATAAGTTTAAGGAATTCCAAAAACTATTGGTTGTAGAGCGTGCTAAAGCATTTAAAGATTTTGGTAATAGTTGTTTTGGTGAAAGTACTCTTTCTAGAGCTGTCTATGAAGATTTACGCAACCAAGCAACGTTATTATCAAAACAAGGAAAACCGAGTGAAGCTATTACTAAATTAGCAACTATAATTAATGATAATAAAGCCAATGCCTTAGACTATAATGCCATTGGAAAAAATTATATTTTGACGAAACAATACGGAAAAGCAATTAAATTTCTTAAAGAGGGAGAGAAACTCGATGACTCGGAGCTATTGATAAAATTAAATTTAGCACACGCTTATCTGTTAAATGATAATTATTCTGCAGCCAAATCTATATATAAGGAATACCAATCTCAAAATGTTACAGATAGCTTGAGTTGGATTGAAAAGATTGAGCAAGACTTTGAAACATTTAAAAAAGTGGGTATTCAGAGTGAAGATTTTAAAAGAATTTTGAAGTTACTAGATTAATTATTTTGTCCTTAGTATAAAGATAATGTTATAACCGATAACAGAAAACTCATAGCAGAAAACTAAAAACTCACAACCCCTAATTTCTAAATCAATTTGAAAGCAACTTACCATAAATACATTCTTAATTTCAAACGTCCATCAGGAACTAGTAGAGGAGTCATGAATGAAAAAGAAACTTGGTTTATTGTTTTAGAACACCAAGGAAAAAAGGGAATAGGCGAGTGCGGCATTCTTCGAGGATTGAGTATTGACGATCGTCCAGATTATGAAGCAAAACTGCAGTGGACTTGCGCCAATATTCATCTAGGGAAAGACTTGCTTTGGGAAGCGCTATTAGAGTTTCCATCAATTCAATTTGGAGTCGAAATGGCTTTTCAATCTTTACTCAGTGAAACCCCTTTTTTACTCTTTCCATCTGATTTTACAAATGGAGAAAAATCAATCCCAATAAATGGTTTAGTTTGGATGGGAACAGAGGCTTTTATGAAGGAACAAATTGAGGAAAAATTAGCAGATGGTTTTAAGTGTATCAAACTCAAGATTGGAGCGATAGATTTTGATAAAGAATTAGAATTATTGCGCTCTATAAGACAATATTTTTCCCCCGAACAAATTGAAATTAGAGTTGACGCAAACGGTGCTTTCGATTCTAAAATTGCTTTAAGTAAATTAAATCAACTTACTGAATTTAAGTTACATAGTATTGAGCAACCTATTCAGAAAAACAATACTGACAGTATGGCAGAATTGTGTAAAAACACTCCTTTCCCTATTGCATTAGATGAAGAGTTGATAGGTGTATTTAAAGTAGCTGAAAAAGAAGATTTATTAATTAAAATCAAGCCACAATACATTATTTTAAAACCTAGTTTTGTAGGCGGTTTTCGTGGAACTCAAGAGTGGATTTCGTTGGCTGAAAAGCTTAACATCGGTTGGTGGATTACGTCAGCTTTAGAGAGTAATATTGGACTAAATGCGATTGCACAATGGACTTTTTTACAACATAATATATTGCCTCAAGGATTAGGAACTGGGGCACTTTACACTAATAATTTTGATTGCCCTTTAATAGTTTCAAATGGGCAATTGTGGTATAAAAAAGAATTAGATTGGAAGTTTAATTTCGACCTATAAAAGTATAAAAAAAGGTTTTTATACTTGCTAATAGCTATTTAGGGAAATTGAAAATTTATTAGTAATTGTAGTTTTTTGCAATAGTGCATCAGTCTTTATTAGAATTATTTTGTTTATATTTTTCTAAAAATTTTAATGCTTGTTCTTCTATTTTTTTCTGGAAAAAACCAGTCCATCCTAATAAGTATCCAGTTATTCCAAAAGCTTGTTTAGACCATTTCCAGATGTCAAAATGATCGGTTTGTTTTATAATCAAACCCTCCTTAAATTGAAATTCGGATGCAACGGTATTTATTACTGTTCTTTGCTTTCGGCTAAATTTATAAGTTGCAATCCATTTAGCAGATCCAATGTATTCATCTGCTGTTATGGCAGAAAATTCTATTTTAATATTTCCTTTGCTTTTTTCAGTAAGCATTTTCCACATTTGACTCACTTCTTTTCCTTTCAATAAACCAAAGACTGGGTCACGAAATTGAACATTTGGACTATAACATTCACACATTGTTACCGCATCGGCATTTGCAAAAGCAGTATAAAACTTAGTAAGGGTATTTTCGTTTGAAGTCATTCTGTAAAATAAAGTGAATAGTAAAAATACTAATTTTTCACTATAAATTGATCAAAATCATAATAGTAAGAGAAAATTTTAATTGTATTTATTCCTGCTATTACTATCTTAATTATTTAATACACCATGATAAATATACATATATTCAATTTTAGACATAAAAAAAAGGATAGATTTTTAAGTTTCTATCCTTTTTTTTATTTATAAAAATTAATCAGTAAAATAGGAACTAGTTATTAGCAGGAACTATGTCAATAATTACAGTACGATTATAGAAGCGTTCCTCTGGCGTTTTATTTTCAAAAGGTGCATTATTTTCATTTTCACCAGAACCCGACACATCAAATTTAACATCTTTTCTTCCTGTTTTAGCTAACGCATTTTCAATAATCTTTTTTGTGTCATTTGCGCGAGAAAGAGATAAAGTTTGATTATATGATTCTTCACCAATAATATCAGTATGACCTTTGATTATTACTGTAGCTCCTTCAGGAATTTTAGGAGTTACTATTTCAGTTAGGTATTTTTCATACATTGTAATTGCAGTAGCGGTATTAAATTCGTAGATAATACTATATCTCATTCCGTCAACTACTTTTGCAGGAGTCCAAAGTACCATGTGAACTGGAGTTTGTTTCTCAATAATTTTACCACTTTTGGTCTGACCAATCATTTTTACGGTGTAATTACCTTCTGGACGATTTCCTAAAATTGATTTACCGGGAATTTTAACTTCATCCGCTGTATAAGGTCCAAACGCTTGCATTTTTCCTTTTTCATCTGTTATTTGTAATGACCAAGAAGATAATGCTTCTCCAGCGCCTTTATTATTAAAAGTCAAATAACTTTCAATTGGTGCTTCTTGTAAAGCAACAATTTGGACTGGTTTCAGTGGTGCATCAGGACCACTCTGGAACTCCATTAATAACTCAGGTGCATTACTTTCGATAGAAACTCTTCTATCTCCTTCGCGTAATAAAACTAATTCTAATGTTCCACCAGGTTGTTCCGATGGAATGATTGGTTTTTCTTGCCCTTTAGTAGCGATTCTAGAAGCGTTTATATCAAACACATTTACTA
>CBDUEE010000162.1:0-6574 GCA_965366105.1 uncultured Flavobacterium sp.
TACCGTTTTTACTAATTTTTATTGGATTTTCTAATAATTCAAATGCTCAGTTCGACGGTCACTCTCACGAAATAGGAGTTGTTGTGGGACCGGTCGCTTTTCAATCTGATTATGGGGAAAGACATGACTTGTCTACTAATTCTGGCAACACAGGTTTTGGTGTTGGAATTATTCATTATTTAAATTTTACGTATAATTCTGAATATAATTACACTCCTAAAACGTATTTTAATCAGCATTTTAAATTAAGATCGGAATTATCATTTAATAAAACCAACTTAAAACATTATGGCGAATATGTTTCTCCTGACAAAACTTCTCTTGGAGCACAGCAACTAAGAGCAATGGAAGGAAGTTCAAGTATCATGAATATAGGAACACAACTGGAACTTTTCCCTTTAAGTATTCGCGATTTTATAGCAACAATTGGTAGTTTCGCACCTTATGCAAGTCTGGGAGGCCAGTTTAGTTATTACAATGCCAAAGCTTCGTCAACACTAGGCGCATTAGGAACTGCAGCAACTACATTCCCTAAGTATTTGACCCCTTCTGAGGGTCGCGCTCATGGATATTCTAATGAAAGTAAAACTGTTTTCTCAATCGTTAGTAGTTTAGGAACCCGTTATAAACTAGATGATTCCTCCGATTTATTACTGGATCTCCGCTTTCAGTATTTCTTTTCTAACTGGGTTGATGGTTTAAATCCTAATCCAGAAATTTACAAAGAAAACAAAGCTAATGATTGGTTAGTGTGGCTGAATGTTGGTTACATTTACTACTTATAAATTAAATAGTATTCTATAAAAAAGCTCCAATTCTTTAAATTCAGAATTGGAGCTTTTTTATAGAAACACCGTTTTTATGCTAATGCTTGTTTTAAATCTGCAATTAAATCGTCTGCATCTTCTATACCTACACTCAATCGAACTAAATCGTCTGTTATTCCAATTTCTTTTCTTTTGTCTTCCGGAATTGAAGCATGTGTCATCAATGCTGGATGATTCGCTAATGATTCTACTCCACCTAAAGATTCTGCTAAAGTGAATACTTTTACTTTTTCAAGAAAGTCAATCGCATCTTCTTTTTTACCAGAAACAAAAGTAAAGGAAACCATTCCGCCAAAACCACTCATTTGCTTTTTAGCAATTGCATGATACGGATGACTTGGTAATCCAGGATAATATACGGTCTTAACTTTTGGATGATTATTTAAGAACTCTACTACTTTGCCTCCATTTTCACAATGTCTTTGTACACGCAAATGCAAGGTTTTAATTCCTCTTAAAACCAAGAAACTATCCATTGGTCCTAAAGTAGCGCCCGTTGCAAATTGTTGAAAATGTAGTTGTTCCCCCAGTGCTTCGTCCTTTACAATCAAAGCTCCAGCAATAACATCAGAATGTCCTCCTAAATATTTTGTAGCCGAATGCATTACAATATCTGCTCCTAAATCTAATGGTTTTTGCAAATAAGGTGTTGCAAATGTATTATCTACCGCAAAAAGTATTTTTTTCTCTTTAGTAATTTTAGCAATTTCTTGAATATCTGCTAATTTCATCAACGGATTAGTTGGAGTTTCTACCCAAACCAATTTGGTGTTTTCATTGATTAAGGATTTGAATTTCTCTAAGTCATTCATATCGACAAAATGAAATTTTATTCCTGAATCTTTATAAATACGTGTAAACATTCTATAGGTTCCGCCGTATAAATCATCCATCGCTATAATCTCATCGCCCGATTTAAAAGAACGCAAAACACAATCAGTAGCTGCTAATCCAGAGGAGAAAGCCAATCCTCGTGTTCCGTTTTCTATACTTGCTAATGCATTTTCCAAGGCACTTCGAGTAGGATTTGCTGCTCTACTGTATTCATAATCTGGGTTTAAAGGTTGCCCAGGACTTGTTTGTACAAATGTAGATGTTTGATATACGGGAGGCATTACAGCTCCTGTGCTAGGATCGTGGTGTTGTCCACCGTGAATAACCTTAGTATTGAATTTCATAAGTTGAATTTTAAAGGAAAATTGTTTTGCAAATTTACCCTTTAATTTTATCTAACCAAGAAACAAGTAAGTACCTTTGTTTTTAATTAACATTTTTGACATGAAATACTTTATAATTTACTCCTTACTTCTTTTTTCTGTAGCACAATGTTCTAACGAATTAGTATTTGAACAAGAATCTTTTCAGAAAAAAACGACTCTACCTTGCACAGGAGATTGTCCTGCAATAAGTGTGAATATTCCTGTTGCGAATGGCGTGCCTATTGTGGCTGACAGTATTAACAAAAAAGTGTTTTCAGTATTAAAGGAAATTGTTTATTTTGGTGAAAAACCATATACTTCAAAAGATTATAACGGATTGCTAACTTC
This sequence comes from uncultured Flavobacterium sp., assembly GCA_965366105.1. Classification (GTDB taxonomy): domain Bacteria; phylum Bacteroidota; class Bacteroidia; order Flavobacteriales; family Flavobacteriaceae; genus Flavobacterium. Next base: position 2,375 of record CBDUEE010000162.1, read on the forward strand.
ATTTATCAATTCTTATGACAAACTTCAGAAAGAGTTTCCAAATGATAAATTTGGTTGGGAAGCAGACATCAAAGGAAGTGTAAAATACCAATCTGAAAATGTGTTGAATATAGAAATCAACCATTATATGTACACTGGTGGCGCCCATGGTTACCAAGGATTGCGCTCCTTACTTTTTGATATAAATACTGGGAAATCAATATCAAATGATCAATTATTTGCTGACAAAGAGGCTTTTAAAGCTTTTGCTGAAAAAAAATTCAGAGCCAAATATAAAATCCCTGCAAACAAACCAATTAATGCAACGGGTTTAATGTTTGAAAAAGAAAAATTTCAGTTGCCACAAAATATTTTCTTTACTGATAAAGGATTACTCCTGTATTACAACTCTTATGAAGTCGCTTCTTATGCTGACGGAACAAAGGAAATATTGTTGTCTTATAAAGAAGTAAATGATTATTTAGCAATTAAATAACTTGCTGACATAAACGCAGTAGCCCTGATAGAAATGAAAATCCTCTTGTTGATAAGTCTATTTTTTTCTGGTAGAAAAGAGCGACCCTTGGAAGCTCCTTTTATGCCATAGAAAAAAAGGGTTAGCAACATGAGATTGTAATGTAAAGCAGGAATAGCTTCTGAACAAAAAAGAAATACACCTGTTTTACTATTTGTTTTGCATCTTTTTTTATAAAATCAATAATTTTCAGTGTCAAATTATTTTTCTTTGCACTAAGAAAACAACCTTATTATGGACAAAATATACTATCTCGCGTCATGCGATACTTGCCGAAAAATTATAAAATCATTACCCAAAAATCATGAGTTTAAGTTTCATGATATCAAACAAGATCCAATTACGGTAGAGGAATTAGAACATATGCGTGAACTCTCCGGAAGTTACGAAGCTCTTTTTAGCAAAAAAGCACAATTGTACAAATCGATGGATTTGAAAAATAAATCATTGACTGAGGAGGATTTTAAAAAATATATTTTGGAACATTATACTTTTTTGAGTCGTCCCGTTTTTATTATCAATAACAAAATTTATATTGGTAATACCCAACAAAATATGCATCAAGTAATGCTGGCTTTAGGAAATGTCTAAAAGAAATCTCGCTCTTATAGGAGCCACAATTGTCTCGATCATTTATGGCGTTACCTTTACAATTGCTAAGGATGTAATGCCATTATATATTGATGCTTATGGTTTTATATTACTCCGTGTAGGCGGATCAGTGCTTCTTTTTTGGTTAGTTTGGTTATTTATGCCAAAAGAAAAAATAATGCGTTCTGATTTTCCAAGAATTATTGCCGCCGCATTTTTTGGAGTAGCCTTTAATATGCTTACTTTTTTCAAAGGTTTGAGTTTAACCTCACCTATTTCGGCAGCAGTTATTATGGTTTCTACACCTATGATTGTGTTAGCTCTTTCGGCAATCCTCATAAAAGAGCGAATGAAAATCCGTATGATATTGGGCATTCTTTTGGGTTTAGTAGGAACTGGTTTTTTGATTCTCTACGGAAAATCAATTGGCAATGCCACCAATGCTGGTTTAGGAAATTTTCTAGTTTTAGTCAATGCTATTTCCTATGGTTTTTACTTAATTCTAGTCAAGAAATTAATGAATAAATACAATGCCTTTACGTTTGTAAAATGGATATATTTATTTGGTTTTATAATGGTTTTGCCTTTTGGATGGAGGGAATTTGAAGTAGTAAATTGGTCTGCCATTCCGGATGCAATTGTTTGGAAAATAGCATTTGTGGTCGTGATATCTACATTCTTAACCTATTTATTAAATTTGTTATCAATGAAAGAATTAAAACCAACAACCGTAGCTGTTTTTATATATTTGCAACCTTTGTTTGCGACCATTTTTGCAATTGGTCTAGGAAAAGACGAACTGAGTTTGGTTAAAATCATCTCCGCTATTTTAATATTTATCGGAGTTTATTTGGTATCCTCTCCACAAAACCCAAAAAAAGAAATCTAATCAAAATTAGAAAAATATAACTTATTTTTGAGTAATTATCTTGATTGAGCATTCTCTTGATAGTATTTTAAAGTACTTATTTCCCTTTATTTTCAGATTATAATTAATCAAATCTTCAATTTTTACTTTGCGGGTTTGAGGTCTTATTTTTTACTATCTTTGCCCTCTTTTAGAAAATTATATGATACAATCGATGACAGGTTTTGGGAAAGCAAGTTTGCAATTACCATCCAAAAAAATAACAGTAGAAGTAAAATCCCTAAATAGTAAAGGATTAGACCTTAATGTAAGAATGCCTTCGCTGTATCGCGAAATGGAATTGGGTTTACGCAACCAAATTGCTTTGAAATTAGAAAGAGGAAAAGTAGATTTCTCTGTTTTTATCGAAAGTACTGCTGAACAAACTTCGACAAAAGTAAATGTGCCTATTGTAAAAGGATACATCAATCAATTACGAGAAGTATATGCCGATGCTGATGAAACGGAATTGATGAAAATGGCGATTCGCATGCCGGATACGATGAAAATAGAACGCGACGAAATTGACGAAAATGATTGGGTACAAATCCAGACCGTTATTGAAGAAGCGCTACAAAACATCTTGACTTTTAGAAAAGATGAAGGAATGTCTTTAGAAAAAGAATTTCAATTGCGTATTGGCAATATTCGACAATATATGACCGATGCTTTGGCTTTAGATCCAGAACGTGTTCAGGCCATTAAAGATCGTTTGCAAACGGCAATTGCAGAACTAAAAGTAAACGTTGATGAGAATCGTTTTGAACAAGAATTGATTTACTATTTAGAAAAACTAGACATTACCGAAGAAAAAGTACGTTTGACAAATCATTTAGATTATTTCCTAGAAACCATCAACGGAACTGAGGCAAATGGTAGAAAGCTAGGTTTTATCACTCAAGAAATGGGTCGAGAAATCAATACGATGGGTTCGAAATCTAATCATGCTCAAATGCAAAAATTAGTCGTTCAGATGAAAGACGAATTAGAGAAGATAAAAGAACAGGTTTTAAACGTATTGTAATAATTATATACTAGACGCGATTTATCGCGTCTTTTTTATTACACTCGATTTATAAAATTATAATAGTTAAACATAAATAAAATAAACTGATTTACAACAATTAGTTAAAAACGCATAAAAAAATAAGCATGAACAAAGGAGGTAAATTAATTGTGTTTTCGGCACCATCTGGATCTGGAAAAACAACTATCGTAAAACATTTATTAGCGCAAGATGATTTAAATTTAGAGTTTTCTATTTCGGCTGCATCTCGCGACGCCAGAGGTGAAGAAGTAAACGGAAAAGATTATTACTTTATATCGACAGAAGAATTCAAAAAACACATTAAAAATGATGACTTTCTAGAATGGGAAGAAGTGTACCGAGATAATTTTTATGGTACATTAAAAAGTGAAGTAGAACGCATCTGGAGCCTTGGAAAAAATGTGATTTTTGATATTGATGTGGCAGGTGGATTACGAATTAAGCATAAATTTCCTAACGAAACGCTGGCTGTTTTCGTTAAACCACCCAGTATTGATGAACTCAAAATTCGTTTAAAAAAACGCTCCACCGAAAGTGAAGATAAAATCAATATGCGTATTGCCAAAGCTTCGGTTGAGTTAGCAACTGCACCACAATTTGATGTTGTTATTAAAAATTATGATTTAGAAGTTGCTTTAGAAGAAGCACATCAGCTGGTGAAGGATTTTATAAGTAAAAAATAGTGATTAGCTGAAGATGGCAGAAATAAAATCAAATAAAGATTTATTGATTTTGCAAAAAGGAATTAGAATTATCTGTTAGTATATTAGCTAATAATATCATTCCCTCATAAGAAATATATGCCTTGGCAAGTCAATTGAAAAGGGCTTTCGTTTCTATTCCATCAAATATTGCAGGAGGTTATGGTAGAAATACTTAAAAATCATTTAGTCATTTTTTAGATTTGTGTAGAGGTTCATTATTTGAAATAGAAACTCAGTTACTCATTATTAATGAACTTGGTTTTATAATAGATCAACCTTTTTACAAAGAAATATTGGGACAAATTGAGGAAGAATCTAAGTTGATACATTCTTTTTCAAAAACGCTCAAAAAATAATTACTAATTACTATTTACTAGGATAATGAAAATAGGACTATACTTCGGAACTTTTAATCCCATTCATATTGGGCATCTGA
>CBDUEE010000163.1:0-6503 GCA_965366105.1 uncultured Flavobacterium sp.
TTAAACCACCGGTGATAAAAGTAGAAACCATTCCAATAGAGAACAACATAGCTGGATTCAATTGTAAATTACCTTTCCATAAAGTAGTAATCCAGTTAAACGCTTTAACAGCAGATGGGATTGCAATTAATAAAGTTGTAAAAGTAAATACAGAACCTAAAAATGGATTCATTCCTGAAACAAACATATGGTGCCCCCAAACTATCGTAGATAAAAATGCAATAGCTAAAACAGACATAATCATCGCTCTATATCCAAAAATTGGTTTACGTGCATTAGTCGCCATAACCTCAGATACAATTCCCATTGCAGGCAAAATAACGATATATACTTCAGGATGACCTAAAAACCAAAATAAATGTTCAAATAAAACAGGCGAACCTCCTTGATAATGTAAAACCTCACCAGCAATATAAATATCAGACAAGAAGAAAGAAGTACCAAAACTTCTATCAAAAATCAACAATAAAGCGGCAGATAATAAAACCGGAAATGAAACAACACCAATAATTGCTGTAACAAAGAAAGTCCAGATTGTTAATGGCAATCTTGTCATTGACATTCCTTTTGTTCTAAGATTAATTACGGTAACAATATAATTTAGTGACCCTAACAAAGAAGAAGCAATAAAAATAGCCATAGAAACCAACCAAAGTGTCATACCCATTCCTGAACCAGGAATAGCCTGAGGCAATGCACTTAAAGGTGGATAAATTGTCCAACCTGCTGAGGCAGGTCCTGCTTCAACGAATAAAGAACAAAGCATAATGACAGCTGACAAAAAGAACAACCAATAAGATACCATATTCATGAATCCAGAAGCCATATCTCTTGCACCAATTTGAAGTGGTATAAGTAAATTACTAAACGTTCCACTTAGACCGGCAGTCAAAACAAAGAAGACCATTATAGTTCCGTGAATTGTAACTAAAGCTAAGTAAATATCATTAGCCATAACACCATTAGGAGCAAACTTATCTCCTAATAATACATTAAATATTTTAAAAGATTCTTCTGGCCATGCGATTTGCATTCTAAAAAGCAATGACATAGTAACTCCTATAACTCCCATAATAATACCTGTAATCAAGTACTGCTTGGAAATCATTTTATGATCTATACTAAAAATATATTTAGTAATAAAAGTTTCTTTATGGTGGTGTTCGTGTTCGTGATCCATTGCGTGATCGTGACCTTCTGCTGACATATATGTTTACTTTAAATTTTCTTAATAATATTATTTCATTGCTATTTTAACAACAGCCGTAGTATCACCACCTTTTGTAGAATCAACTTTGACAGCTCCATCAACTGGTGCTTTTGAAGCATTAGCTTCTTTAACTTGATTAACTAAAAGAGCTTGTTCACTTACCCATTTTTTATAATCTTCAGGTGTATCAACAATCACTTTCATTTGCATATTATAATGTGAAGCCCCGCATATTTTATTACAAAGTAATAAATAATCAAAAGTATAAGGATCTAAAGCAGTACTCCCTTTTGCAACAAGCTCAATACTTTTCTTCGCTCTCAAATCATTAATGTGAGCTACTTTCTCAATCATATAAGGCAACTCTCTGTATTCAGCAGTAGTGAAAACTGGGGTAAAAGCAAATTCAGTAACCATTCCAGGAACACAGTTCATTTGTGCTCTAAAATGTGGAAAATAAGCAGAGTGTAAAACATCTTGCGATCTCATTTTAAAATGCACTTTTTTCCCTTTTGGTATATGTAATTCAGTAACCACAATATCATCTTGTGAATATGGATCAGCCATATCAACACCAAGACTGTTCACACCTTCGATTAATCTTACATTAGCTTTACCCAAAACATTATCAGTTCCCGAATATCTTGCTTTCCAGTTGAACTGTTGTGCATATAATTCAATAACAATAGTGTCTTCATCTTCATCAACAAACATAATATTTGTCCAAGCGTATAGACCGTATAAAATTAGACCTGCTAAAACAACTGCTGGTATTACACTCCAAACTGCTTCTAACTTATTATTGTCAGCAAAATAAAGTGCCTTTTGATCTTTCTTTCCTTTATATTTGAAAGCAAAATAATGAAGTAAAGCTTGAGTTATTGCTTGAACTATAAAAATAAGAACCCAAGTAATATTCATTAAATTATCAACTTCTGCACCATGCTCAGATGCTGGTGTATGAAGAACAAGAGGACCCCATACAAACAACCCGTAAATTGAAAAGATATAAAGAAAAGCTAAGAATGCAAACATGATATAACCTTGAACGTTATTATCATCATCTGTAGCTACTTCTGATTTATCTGAATTGGAACCAACTTGCGTCAGGTCGAATATTTTAGTCAATTGCCATAAAGCAACAGCTAATAAAACTAAAACTATAATTACCAACAAACTTGTCATCTGTTTACTTCTTTAAATATTAATAATGGAAATGTTTACTTTCTTCGATGAAAGGATTTCTTTTTGGCAACAAAGGAGCTTTTGTCAATGCTGTAAAAACAACATAAATAAATAAACCTAGGAAGAAAAGAACAGAAGCTATTTCTGAAATCCCAATAAACCACTTGTCACCTACGGTTCCAGGCATAATCATAATAAAGAAATCAAGATAATGACCTATTAATATTACGACTCCTGCCATAACTAAAACCCAATTAATTCTTTTGAAATCAGTATTAATTAATATCAATAAAGGAAATACAAAATTCATAACTACAGCTCCAAAAAATGGAAGATTATATAATTCTATTCTAGTAATAAAATAGGTAACTTCCTCAGGAATATTAGCATACCATATCAACATATACTGTGAAAACCATAAGTAAGCCCAGAAAATACTAAACCCAAAAATAAATTTTGCTAAATCATGAACATGACTTGTATTAACATGCTCTAAAACTCCTTTAGACTTCAAGTATACAGTAACCAAAGTAATTATTGTTATTGCACTAACAAAGAAGCTTGAGAAAACATACCAACCAAACAAAGTACTGAACCAGTGTGGATCAATAGACATAATCCAATCCCAAGACATTATAGATTCAGTTACAATAAAAAACACAAGAAATATAGCTGAGATATTAAAGTTCTTTTTGTAGTTAAGATTATCATTCGCTTCGTCCTGAGCTAAACAATTTTTTCTTGAATAATAACGGTATAAGTTCCAACCTAATAAAAAGATTGCAGCTCTAATAATCCAGAAAGGAAAATTCAAATATCCAGCTTTGTTAGCTATTAATTTATCTGATGCAACTACTTCAGGATCTAACCATATAAAAAGATGGTTAAAATGAAAACCACACAAAAGTAATACAATAAAGAATATAACAGAACCTACAGGCAAATAAGCTGTAATACCTTGCATAACTCTAAATAAAACGGGAGACCATCCAGCTTGAGATACTTGTTGAATAGCATAAAAAGCTAAAACACCGAGTGAAACTAACATAAAAAAGATACAAGCAACATAAAAAGCAGCCCAAGGCTTATTCTGAAGTTGATGTAAAACATGAGTCAAATGTTCTGCGTGTTCCGCTTCTTCACTAACTACATGGCTCTCTTTTTTGACACTTGCTTCAGCTTGAATAGGCTCAACTTTAACCTCTTCATTTACTTTAGTAGTATCATCAGTTGCAGCAATTGCTACAGTTGATTTTTCCGCTATTTTGTCATTGTTTATCTCATTATGAGTACTAGTAGCATCATGAGAAGCTTCTGAAGCCTCATGTTGTGCTTCACCATGACCACCATGACCTTCAGCAGCAAGAATTTTTTCAACTTCTTGAATATCTTTTGGTGCAGTATAAAAACCATATCCAATTCCTAATATACCAACGGCCATTAAGATGAAAGAAAGAGTTTTTAATTTACTTGAAAATGTATACATATCTATTACGATCAGTTTGTTCAACAATTATAATTCGCTTTTTAGTTTTAGAACATAGTCAGTAACCAACCAACGTTCTTGGGGACTCAATTGATTTGCATGTGAACCCATTGAATTCAAACCATAAGTTATAACGTGATAAATACTACCTTCTGTTATAACTCTGTCTGCATAGTTAGGAACACCTAGAAATTTTTCTTTTTTAACCAAAGGTCCATTACCATCACCTGCAGTACCATGACATGTCATACAATAAATATCAAAAAGCTCTTTCCCTTTCTCAGGATTTCTAGTTAAAGAATCCAATGGAGATTTAAGATTTGCTTTTGCTAAATCGTAACCAGCTGTAGAGTTTTCGTATTCGTAAGGTTCAAAACCTCTATTAATCGAACCTTCGGCAGGTAGCTGAGCTTCTTTACCATTTTTAAATGCATTCGACTCAGAATAAGTTTCATAACCTACTGATTCGTACATATTTGGAAAATATTGATAGTTTGGTGCCGAATTACTATGGCAAGATGAAACTAAAATAGTTATACCAAATAAAAGTGTTATTTTATATACGCTTTTCATATCTAATTTAATGCTTATCTATTACTTTAACTTCTACAGCTCCGGTATTTTGAAAAAAAGAAATTAACTCTTCTTCATTATCTTTTATAGCAACTTCCATTAAAAAATGGTCATCAGTTGTTCTAACATCTGGATTTTCTGCTTCTTTAAATGGCCATAATCTACTTCTCATGTAAAAAGTAATAACCATTAAATGCGCAGCAAAAAACACAGTAAGTTCAAACATAATTGGAACAAATGCTGGCATATTTTCAATATAACTAAAACTTGGTTTACCACCAATGTCTTGAGGCCAATCTTGAATCATAATATAACTCATCATCCAAGTCGCAAATGAAAGACCGATACATCCGTATATGAAAGAACAAATAGCTAATCTAGTAGGAGCTAATCCCATTGCTTTATCCAAACCGTGTACTGGGAATGGAGTAAAAACTTCTTCAATATGATGATGAGCTGCTCTGGTCTTTTTAACCGCATCCATCAAAATATCATCGTCATTATAAATGGCGTATATTACTTTATTACTCATGGTGTGAATCTTTATTTGCTTCTCTTTCTCTTTTATAATTATCTCCGGTTCCTTTTAAAATTGTTTTTATCTCTGCCTGTGCAATTACAGGGAAAGTTCTAGAATACAATAAAAACAATACAAAGAAGAAACCTATTGTTCCTATGAAAGTTCCAATATCAACAAATGTAGGTGAAAACATTGTCCAAGAAGATGGTAAATAATCTCTATGCAACGAAGTTACAATAATTACAAATCTTTCAAACCACATTCCAATATTTACAACAATTGAAATAATAAATGAGAACATGATACTAGTTCTTAATTTTTTAAACCACATGAATTGTGGAGAAAAAACATTACATGTCATCATTGACCAATAGGCCCACCAGTAAGGTCCTGTTGCTCTATTAAGAAACGCATATTGCTCGTATTCTACACCAGAATACCAGGCAACAAATAATTCAGTAATATAAGCTACACCTACAATAGATCCAGTAATCATGATAACGATATTCATCAACTCAATATGCTGAACGGTAATATAAGCTTCAAGATTAGAAACTTTTCTCATAATGATAAGCAAAGTATTTACCATTGCAAATCCAGAGAAAACTGCTCCAGCAACGAAGTAAGGGGGGAAAATTGTAGTATGCCATCCTGGTATAACTGAAGTAGCAAAATCCATCGATACAATTGTGTGTACAGAAAGCACAAGTGGAGTAGCTAATCCTGCAAGTACCAAAGATACTTCTTCGAAACGTTGCCAGTCTTTTGCTCTACCGCTCCATCCAAAACTTAATATTGAATACACTCTTTTATTAAAAGGAGTAATTGCTCTATCACGCAACATGGCAAAATCGGGTAATAAACCAGTCCACCAGAAAACTAATGAAACCGAAAGATAGGTAGAAATTGCAAATACATCCCAAAGTAATGGAGAGTTAAAATTTACCCATAATGAACCAAATTGATTCGGAATTGGAAGTACCCAATAGGCTAACCATGGACGACCCATGTGTATAATTGGAAACAAACCTGCTTGAACAACCGCAAAAATGGTCATCGCCTCCGCAGAACGGTTTATGGCCATTCTCCATCTTTGACGGAAGAGCAATAATACGGCTGAAATTAAGGTTCCTGCATGACCAATACCAACCCACCAAACGAAGTTAGTAATATCCCATGCCCAACCAACTGTTTTATTTAAACCCCATGTTCCAATCCCTGTAGACACGGTGTAAATGATACAACCTATTCCCCAGAGAAAAGCTGTTAATGCGATAGAAAATACAATCCACCATTGTTTGTTTGCTTTCCCTTCAACAGGTGCAGCTACGTCTAGAGTTACATCGTGATAAGTTTTATCACCTATAACTAAGGGTTTTCTAATGGTTGCTTCGTAGTGAGACGACATAATCCTTTATATTGATTCTTAATTAATTTATTTTGTACTAGGTATTTCTAACTTTAACGTGATAAATCACATTTGGTTTTGTTCCAACATGCTCTAATAAATGATACATTCTTTCATCAGC
>CBDUEE010000164.1:0-6415 GCA_965366105.1 uncultured Flavobacterium sp.
TCTTTTAGGGCTTTAGTAATAATATAAATTAGATTATTTTACTCTGAAAGTAACTCTTCTAACTAATTTTCTAGCAACATCAGAATCTTTTTGAACTGAAGTATCTTCACCAGCAGCAATAATATTTAATCTTGAAGCATCAATGTTAGCTTTTACTAAAGTGTTTTTAACACTAGTAGCTCTTGCATTAGATAATTTATCATTATAATCAGATCTTCCTAATTCGTCAGCATGACCAATAATATCAACTGATGCAGAAGGATTGTTTCTTAAATAAGTTAAGATAAAATCAATTCCTTCAGTAGATACGTTAGTTGGAGTAGATTTGTTAAAGTCAAAATATGTACTTACATATCCGTCGTTTATTAAGTTTTTAACTAAAGCACTATTGTTTAAAATAGCTGATTTATCAGTATTGTTACCGTAAGTTTTAAGCAAATAGCTTTCTAATTCGTCAGGAACGTTATTGTTATTTAAATCGATTGATTTACCTTTAGTATCAACCATAACACCACCAATAGTGTTTGGTTCACGGTCTAAGTAATCAGCAACACCATCTTTGTCAGTATCTAACATTGAAGTTTCAATAGCATCAACTCTATCTTTAAGAGTTAATAAATCTTTGTCTACAACAGTAACCCAGTCAGCATGTTTTTCGTTTTTACCTAAGTAAACAGTCAAACCAACAGTTCCGTTGAATAAAATTCCACCAAAACCTCTACCTGCATAAGCACTTGCTGCATCAAAAGCAACATCTTGACTTGCATTAAGAATAGTAGTAAAATCTCCTGTTAAAGATACTCTATTAGATAATTTAATTTGACCAGTTACACCAGCCATAAAATTACCCATTCTGTCTTTAATTGCAGAATTTTGATCTTCTAGTTGAGCTAAACCAAAACCAGCATGACCTAATAATCCAATAGTATTAGTCCATGTTTCGAAATTCATGATTCTTCCTAAGTTAGCTACTGCTTGAAGGTCTGCTCTGTAATATTTAGTATCAAAATCAATAGAATTGTTACTTCCTTGGAAACTATTGTAACCAAAATCAGCTTTCAAACCAAATTTATTGTTGAACATGTATCTAGCTCCAAAATCAACTACGTAAGGACTTGGTGTAGATGTAGAGTAACCAGTTGTCATTGGTCTTTGAGTTTTATTAAAACCACCTGCCAATTCAACAGACCATTTGTTATAATTGTTCTCTGTGCTTTTCTGCGTTCCAGTTTGAGCATTTACAGTAGAAACTGCAGTAGCAAAAACTAATGCAAACATTAATTTTTTCATCATGATAATTTTTAAATTTTAAGCAAAAGTACAACATAAAAGCGTTTAAGAAAATTCTATCAGTTAATTATATAAAATAAATTAAATATTATGTAAACAATAGGTTTTATTCAAATATTTAAGAATATTTAACCGAATGAAATTTAATTTTTGGGTTTTTTTGTGAGTTTTTTCAATTAAAAATTAACAGGACACTGGTTTAAATATTAAATAAATAGAAAAAAGAGGTTAATTTTTTGAATAAGGTTATGTTTTTATTCCTTGAAGCGGATTAAAACATCAATTATTTTTTCAAAAGATCTAAAATTTTCATGTTCCACTTTATGGTCAATTCTTTCGTGTTCCCAAGTCGTGTGAAAAGGAATATGAACTGCATGTCCTCCGATAGCCAAAACGGGCAAAACATCCGATTTTAAAGAATTGCCAATCATGAAAAATTCTGAAGGTTGAATTTCTAATCTTTTTATCAAATCGGTATAATCGATTTCTTGTTTGTCTGACATGACTTCGATGTGATGAAAATACTTACCTAGTCCCGAGTTGTGCAATTTTCTTCGTTGGTCTAATAAATCTCCTTTTGTGGCAACAACTAATTTGTATTTGCCATGCAAAGCTTTTAAAGTTTCTTCGACTCCTTCTAATAAAACAATAGGTTTTTCGGTCAATTCTTTTCCGTACTGAATAATGCGTTCAATAGCTTGAATAGAAATTGTATTATTCGAAATTTTCATTGCCGCTTCAATCATCGAAAGGATGTATCCTTTTATACCGTAGCCGTAAATTTTTAAATTGTCTATTTCTATCTTAAAAAGTTCTTTTGATATTCCTTGATTGGATAAGTAGTCACTCATTAAACTACAAAACTTCTCTTCTGTTTCTGCAAAATAAGTTTCGTTTACAAATAAGGTATCGTCTGCATCAAATGCAATTACTTTTATATTTTTCATATCGTTGTGTTGTTTCTAAAAAAGAATCTTCTTTAGTTTTTATTAAAAATGTTTTTGATCGAAAGTGATTTGCCGTAAAATGTGATTCGGATACCGAGCAACAAAATTAATCCTCCAACAATCATTTGAAATGTAATTTTTTCGTCTAAAAATAGCCAAGCTAAAATAGTGGCTAAAACAGCTTGTCCTAATAAAGATAAGGAAACTCGTGTAGCGCGCATATTTTGCGTAGCATAACTAATCAGTAACCAAGCAATCAATTGGCATACTATTCCTTGTATACATAAAACAATCCAACCCGCATTAGAAAATCCGCTGAAAGATTCGCCCGTAATAAGACAAACAATTCCTAGAAATAGTGTAGAAGTAATAAGTGTTACTAGCATGAAGGATAGTACATCCATTTCCGTTAGTACATTTTTACTGACCAGCATATAAACAGCATACAAAACTCCCGATAATATTGCGAGTAGAAAGGCCATATTGAAATCTAAGTTTATGAAAAATTGAAATCCTACTAGAGTGATCATTCCAAATATAGCAATCAACGTTCCTATCCAAAAATTTGTTGCTGGTTTGTTTTTTAAAAATAAGAAGGAGCCCACCCCAACCCAAACTGGAGACAAATTAGTTAATAAAGTGGCTTGAGTGGCACTAGATTGTTGAATAGAAATATTCCAAACCGCAACATCTGAGGCGAATAAAAGACCACAAAGAATAGCAAGTATCAAAATACTCATGCGAGGAAATTTAAATTTTCCTGTGATTAAAATATAAGGCAAGAGTAATGCTCCAGCAATTGCCATGCGATAAAAAGCCGAAATCAATCCACCAGTTAGCTGCAGTTTAACCAATATTGGAAAAACAGAAATACAAAGTATTCCAATTGCTAGAGCTAATCTGGGTTTTGTGTTCGTCATTTTTTTAGTGTTTTATTAAACACAAATTGCCACTAATTATCTTGTGGCAATTGTAAATATATTATGAATATTTTTTTGCCACAAATTCAAAAATTTTAAATGATTGATGTAGTGAATTTGTGGCAATTTTTTAATTTATCGTCTCACCATTGGCAGCATCTGCATCTGGATTTACAAAAACTAATTTCTCTTCGGCATTGGTAGTCATCAGTATCATCCCTTGACTTTCTACGCCACGAAGGTTTCTTGGCGCTAAGTTTACTAAAACAGTCACTTTTTTACCAATAATATCTTCAGGTTTGAAACTCTCTGCAATTCCCGAAACAATCGTGCGAATATCAATTCCTGTATCTACTTTCAAAATCAAAAGCTTATTTGCTTTTGGCATTTTTGTAGCTTCTAGAATTGTTCCTACACGCAAATCCATTTTGGAAAAATCATCAAATTGAATCGCTTCTTTTTGAGATTCTACTACTTTATTTTCAGCTTTATTGGCTGTTTTAGTCGCTTCCAGTTTGTCTATTTGCTTTTGAATTTCTTCATCTTCGATTTTTGCAAAAAGCAATTCGGCTTCACCAATTTGGTGTCCTGCGGGAATCAAATCTGAATTTTCTGAAATTGTATTCCAAGACAATCTAGATTCTATTTTTAATATTCTAGATAATTTAGTTGCTGTAAAAGGTAAAAAAGGTTCACAAAGCGAACTTAATGCCGCAGCAATTTGCAAGGCTACATACATTTGTGTTTGTACGCGCTCTGGATTGTCTTTGATTACTTTCCAAGGTTCTTCATCCGCCAAATATTTATTCCCCAGACGAGCTACATTCATCAGTTCACCTAGTGCTTCTCTAAATCTATATCTTTCTATAGAACTCGAAATCACAGCTGGATACGCTTTCAATTCCGTTAAAGTTGCTTCGTCAACTTCTGATAATTCATTCGGTTCAGGAACAATTCCGTTATAATATTTGTTAGTTAAAACTACCACACGATTGATGAAATTTCCGTAAATCGCCACTAACTCATTGTTATTTCTAGCTTGAAAATCTTTCCAAGTAAAATCATTATCTTTTGTTTCCGGCGCATTAGAGGTCAAAGCATAACGCAAAACATCCTGCTGATTTGGGAATTCCTCTAGATATTCGTGCAACCAAACGGCCCAGTTTTTAGAAGTAGATAGTTTATTTCCTTCTAAGTTCAGGAACTCATTTGCAGGCACATTATCTGGCAAAATATAGCTTCCTTCCGCTTTAAGCATCGCTGGGAAAATGATACAGTGAAAAACAATATTGTCTTTACCTATAAAGTGAACCAGTTTGGTATCTTGATCTTTCCAATATGGTTCCCACTCTTTTCCTTCGCGTAAAGCCCATTCTTTAGTAGAAGAAATATAGCCAATTGGCGCATCAAACCATACATATAGCTTTTTCCCTTCGGCTCCTTCAACCGGCACATCGATTCCCCAATCTAGATCACGAGTTACCGCGCGAGGTTCTAGTCCGCCATCAATCCACGATTTTACTTGTCCGTAAACATTGGGTTTCCAGTCGTTTTTATGTCCTACCAAAATCCATTCTTTCAAGAAATCTTCATAACGATCCAAAGGTAAAAACCAGTGTTTCGTCGATTTCATAATAGGCGTTTCTCCTGTAATTGTCGATTTTGGGTTTATTAAATCGGTAGCGTTCAAAGTCGAGCCACATTTTTCGCATTGATCGCCATACGCTTCTTCATTACCACATTTTGGACAAGTACCCATAACAAAACGGTCTGCTAAAAACTGATCTGCTTTGGCGTCATATAATTGTTCGGTAACTTGCTCTATAAAATCACCTTTTTCGTACAAGGTTGTAAAAAATTCCGAAGCCGTATCATGATGAATCTTAGCCGAAGTTCTGGAATAGTTATCAAACGAAATTCCAAAATCAGAAAACGATTTACGGATTATACCGTCATATTTATCAATTACTTCTTGCGGGGTAATTCCTTCTTTCTTTGCTTTCATCGAAATAGCTACGCCGTGTTCGTCGCTTCCGCAAACAAACAAAACGTCTCTTCCTTGCAATCGCAAATAACGGGAATAAATATCTGAAGGCACGTAAACACCCGCCAAATGACCAATATGAATCGGTCCGTTAGTATAAGGCAATGCCGCTGTAATCGTATATCTTTTTGGATTTTGTAACATAAGTCAATTTAATTTGGTGCAAAAATAAGCAATAGAATTTTTATTTGGAGCTATTTCCCGCTATACGTTGCAATCTTTTGTGTCGTCCCGATAATTATCGAGATAATACAAAAGGATTTTCACTACTATCGGGGCTAAAATTTTCGTATTTAATCGCTATTTTTTACTTATCTAATCTGTAAAATCTGTGTTTGAAATCATTCGCTACATTTTATTTCATACCATTGAAATTTAAGATTTTTTTAAAAATCTTTCTTTAATCTCATTTTTCATAGCTTTGTCAGAATGAATCCAGATCAAATAATAGCATAATGAATAAATCATATATCAAGTGTTCAGAATGTAATACCGTTAATTTGAATAATGAGTATTGTAGCAACTGCGGCACAATACTAGATTTAGTTATTAAGCGCCGACTAGAAACGGAGAAAAAACTTCAAGAGAAATTAAAGGAAAAAGAAAAAATAAAAAACCCACCAAGTAAAATGGAAGTCTATTTCAATAACGGTTTAGAACATTCAAACCTCTTGATTCGCTACTTTTTTCAGGCTATTTATTCTATTTGGCTTTTCTTTGCCGTAATTATTGGAGGACTTATTGCTGCAGTTACCGCTGCTGCTGCAGGTTAAATAAAATTATAACCAAAGTTTTCTATGTTTAGAACAGTACTTTATATGATTATGTTTCTTACTGCCGTGACTATTTATAGTATGCAGCGCTTGAACGTTTCATTACCAAATTTAGTTGATAATTATGCTAATGATTTGCTATATCTTCCATTAGTACTTGGAGCGATTGAATTTTTAATCCGAAGATTAAAAAAAGATCCTTCATTCAAATTACCACTTGGCTTTGTTGTTTTTCTAGCCAGCTTTTATTCTTTTTATTTCGAATATTATCTTCCTAAAATAAATTCTAGATATACAGCCGATTGGATTGATGTTTTACTTTATTTTTTAGGTGGTTTTGCTTTCTTTTTTATTGGAAAGAAGAAAAAACAGAAGTTTTAGAAGAGAATTATAAATTTAGGTTTTTATAATTCATTTATCTTTGTAGAAGTAATTAATCAA
>CBDUEE010000165.1:0-6320 GCA_965366105.1 uncultured Flavobacterium sp.
AAATATAATTTAGGGAGGTATAATTTTGGTTCAACCAATCTGACAAACCTCATTTTCAAAAAAAGAATTTATAGAAGGAACCTATTTTTTTTGAAATTATAAGTAAGGAATTTATATTGTAGTCAAAGGTGTTTTACTAAAATATGACTTTTTTAGGAAAATAGTATAATTCAGTTTAGGTTTAAATAATAGCAATTAATTAGATATTTAGCTGTTTTTTTGGGATATTAAACTAAACCTAAGTCTTTTGTGATAGCTATTAAATGCACATTATTATTTGCTTTGAAATATATTTTTAGACGGTTAATTCGTTTTTCTAAACTACTATTTCCGCTTGGTTGAATTCCAGAATCTTTAAATTCTGTAGCGATTTCATCAAGTGTTAGTCCTTTAGCTAAGGATTTTAAAAGCGTAATATCATAGGACTCAATTTCAAAAAGAGTTTTATCTCTTAAGGCAAGAGCTATTTCATTAGAAACTTTTATTTCTTCATTGTTATAAATACGCTGAATCGCGGTTTGAAGTTCCTGAATGCTATCTCTTCCCTTACACACGTATGCATTAATGCCTAAATTATTAAAAAGTGATTTTATTCTAAATGATTTATCTTCAATAGAAAAAATGATAGATTTAATGGTAGGTTGTACTTTTTTTATAGCCTCAATAAGTTCTTCTCCAGAACTCAGTTTTTCCTCGCGATGATCGATCTTGAATGATAAATCACTAATGACTAAATCATAAGGAACATTGTCATGAAGGGCTTTTTTGATTTTTAAAAAAGCATCATCGCAATATTTTGAATGGTGAATTTCTGCTATAGAAAGCTTCTCTAATGCTTGAACTATGGCGATACTAATAGTGTCTAAATCTTCGGCAATTAAAACTTTATTAAACATATTGATGTCAATTATATAGGAAATACGATGTTTGTTTTAAATCCTTTATTGGATATAGTGTCAAAAGTAATAGTTCCTTTTATGGCTAGAATACGGTTTTCCACATTTCGCAATCCATTTTTCAAATTTATTTCTTCAAAAACTACTCCAACCCCATTATCACTGTAATCTATTTGTATTTTTTTTTCATATTTCTTGAAAGTTATTACTACTAAACTGCATTTACTGTGTTTTTTCATGTTGACTAGTAGTTCTTGAAGTACTCGATAAACCGTTATTTTTTTTGTTTCATCAACAGTTGACCAATTAATACTGTCTAATCCATTAATTAAGATATTGATTGAATTATTGTTATAACCAGACATCATTTCTTTCAGATTGGGTATAAAGTAGAAGCCAGTTTCTACGGTGCTATTTTCTCTGGAAATGTTTCGGGTTCTGGAATATATTGTATCCAGGTTGTTAAGTAAAATTTCTTTATTGTCAGTTGTAGACAAATCTTGTGTTTCAGTAAAAGCCATTGCTTGATAAACATCATTTGCTAATTCATCATGAAGTTTCTTAGCAATTCGGATTTCAGTATTGTATGAGGTTTTTATTTTTTCTCTTTTGTTTTTGGCCAGCAAATAATAATAGATGAAACCAGTAAAAACAATAATAAGTACAACTATAAAATAAAGAAATAAATTTTTGTTTTTTTGTTGCTCTAATTGCAATGCATCTTCTATTTTTTGCGTTTTAAGATTTAGGTTTTCTTCTTTTTCTTTTTTAGAATCGTATTTAATTTTAGCAAAATGATTTTTAGCCTTTTGCCTTAATTTAGTAATACTATCATTGATCCGGAGGTGTACTAAAGAGAAATTTTTGGATTCATTTCCTGTGGTGGTTCGAATTAGTAGTGCTAAAGCCCCTAGACGATCATCAATACTATTAATGTTGCTTGCTTCTTTATAGGCTAATTTTGCATATTCGATTGCCCGTTTTTTATTCCTGTTTTGGTAGAACTCGGACAAATGATTGTAGCTTGTGATCATTCCGAATTTATTACCTTCTTTTTTTTGTATAGACAAGCCTTTATTTAAAAAAGTAACAGCATTTGGATCACCAATTTTAAAATAACAATACCCCAAATTCGCTAGAACTCTAGCGTGATGATTTGCATTATCTAAAACCTCTTTATTAAGAGACAAAGAGCGTAAAATTGCAATAGCTTTTGGGTAATCTCCTTTAGAGATATGTACAACTGCAATATTGTTCTTGAGGATCATTTTTTGTAATTCATTATCTGCCTGTTTATAAGCTAGATTATAATATAAAATAGCGTTATCATAATCATATAGGTTTTCATAATTAATACCTAGGATGTTATAGGCAGAGCATTTATAAGCGGGATCGGTATCCGTTTGAAAAAAAGAAATTACTTCGGTAGCCGTTGTTTCGCTGCTAGAATAATCCCCTTCTATTTGTTGGATGTAAGCCATTCTTAATAGCGAATAAATAATCAGGTTAAATTCTGTTTTTACATCACAAACTGATTTTGATTTATCAAAATAGTAAAAAGCACTATCAAATTTTTGATTAGACATGTGTTTCTCCGCAATAGTATAATAGCTATTGTAGGCTTTGTTATATTTAGGTTTTGGAGTAGGTTGTTGCTCTTTTTTACAGGATTGTAATCCAAATAAAAATAGTAAAAATAAGATGAAAATCGGAGGATGTAACTTTCTTAATAGCATCCCCCGAAAATACTGAAATTTATTAAAATTAATAGCTTTTTATAAATAACATTTTATTTCTGTTTAGGCGGCGGAATAGGGGTTTGCCCATTTTGATCACCTCCAACACCTTCATTTGCGCTTACTGGTAATTTCTCTTTATTTGTATTTTTTTCTGGATCATCAGTGGTACATGAATTCATGACACTACTCCCTAATATACACATGGATACTAAAATTATTCTTTTCATTTTTTTGGAATTAAAAATTAGACATAAGTTGGGCTGTCCGATTGTATAATCGAATCATTGCTGGAGCCAGAACCATTAATTTGGAATCGCTCTTTTTGCTTTTTTGGGAAGTGAAGTGCGCAGAAATAGAAGAGTGTTATGTATACTTCCCGAATAGATTAGCTATGCTATTTTGCGACACTTTTTACAACTAGTTTTGTACATTTGTCATAATTGCAGGTTATGATAAAAACTAATTCTAAAGCAAAGGAATAGCGGTTATTAGGGATAATTTTGATGGAATTCCAATGATTCCGCTAATTCCGATTGTTTCCATTTATTTCTTATTAATTCCATTTAATGTGTATGAACAAAATTACTTTTGAAGAATATAAGAGTGCAATTCGGGAAAAATATGTACTAGAAAAACGGGAAGATGTTTCAGGGATTTTGTTGAACCCTACTCCTGCACAATTGCGAAATCTATGTTTAATGATTTTTGAAAATGGTTTAAATACAACCGACCAAAACATATTGAGAATTTTTTTTAATTTAAAAGGGGAGGACAGTTTAAGAAAATCAATAGAGAATTGCGATATTGGAAAATTCAAACCTATAATTTCATTTTTAAAGAGGGAGAAAGATTCAGATCATGTTACAAGAATTGAATTAGCAGCAGTCCTTGTAGATTTTAATCCAAGACCATACAGTAAGTACTTACAAATTGGTAAAACTGAATTAGTAGGCGATTCAAGAGATTTTTTATTAGAGGAAAAGCCGACTAAGCATAATCTTTTACGAAAGACATCAAGCACTAAAACACTTATAATTGATTATAATAGTAAGTCTAAAAAAACGATAGGAATTAGTTTTGTGGTGTTACTCTCTTTCATTTTTATGGGATATAGCGCAAAAGGAATTTTTTTTCCAAATAAAGAATGCATGCAGTGGAATGAGAATCATTATGAAGAAGTTGATTGTAGTAATAATCAGATAAGTATCGGACAATTAAACACCACTTTGCCTTTGGATGAAAATGTAATGAGCTTGAAAAAAATAGATCCAAACCAAAAAATAAGCTTTTTTAAAAATGATAAAGCTATAGTTTGGTATTCTAAACAAAACGGAATAATAGTGCTTTTTAATGGTCCTGGTTTTCATCCAGAAACAGCAAAACCATTGAAACCAATAACAAAATATATTATTGAGAAATATAATTTAAAAAAATAGTATTATAAATAGGTAGTTTTGGATGTATTAGTATTTCTTATAATAGCCCCTTGTATTTATTTTATAGTTTAAATATTTAGGTAAAGTAGCTCTTCCTGTTCTTTTAGTTTGTTACATAAGTATTTATTTTAAGTTGCTTTTTGACTGTATAGACCCTTCCACTTTAATAAATGAATAATTATTACGTAGAGACTAATTTTTATTAAACGAATTTATAATTCCAAATAGCCATAAAACAAAAAACCCCATCACGCAATGCGAATGGGGTTTGTATAAGTAAGTAATCTAAATTATGTTGATAAAACGTTTATTTTACTTTATTAAGTATTGCTTTGAAAGCTTCTGGGTGATTCATAGCTAAATCTGCAAGAACTTTACGGTTCAATTCGATATTATGCTTTTTCACTTTACCCATGAATTGAGAATAAGACATTCCTTCCAATCTAGCTCCAGCGTTGATACGTTGAATCCATAAAGCACGGAAATTTCTTTTATTCACTTTTCTGTCACGGTAAGCGTAGCACATTGCTTTCTCTACCGCGTTCTTAGCAACTGTCCAAACGTTTTTACGTCTACCAAAGAAACCTTTGGCTTGCTTCATTATTTTTTTTCTTCTTGCTCTTTTAGCAACTGAATTTACCGATCTTGGCATAATTTTATTGTTTTTTTGTAGCAGGCGGCCTGAATTTAATCAAAAGCACTTAATGGCCATACTCCAAGGTTATTTTAAATTGTTTTAACCTAAAGAAATCTTTAGTCAAAGGTTTTAAAGTCAAATGTCGAAAGTAATTAACTTTGGACTTTAAGACTTTCTAACTTTAGACTTATTAGATGATTCTTAATTGTTGTTTAATACTTTTCATATCTGTTTTGTGAACTAGCGCAGAGTGTGTCAATGCTAATTTACGTTTTTTAGATTTTTTAGTCAAGATGTGACTTTTAAAAGCATGCTTTCTTTTAATCTTTCCAGAACCAGTAACTTTAAAACGTTTCTTGGCGCTAGATTTGGTTTTCATTTTAGGCATTTTTTCCTAGTGTTTTAATTTATTCTTACTTACTTATCTTCTAGTCTTAAAGTCGAAAGTTGTAATGTCTAAAGTTTTTACTTTATGACTCTCAACTTTCGACTTTCGACTTTTTTATTTCTTTTTCTTAGGAGCAATGAACATAATCATTCTCTTTCCTTCTAGAACTGGCATCGCTTCCACTTTACCAAATTCTTCTAGATCTGTCGCTAATCTTAATAATAAGATTTGACCTTGATCTTTGTAGATAATCGAACGTCCTTTAAAGAAAACAAATGCTTTTAATTTAGCACCCTCTTTTAAGAATTTTTCAGCGTTCTTTCTCTTGAATTCGTAATCATGCTCATCTGTTTGAGGTCCAAAACGGATTTCCTTAACGACTACTTGCGTAGATTTCGCTTTTAGGATTTTATCACGTTTCTTTTGTTCGTAAACAAATTTCTTGTAATCCATGATTTTACAAACTGGCGGCTCTGCATTAGGTGAAATCTCAACTAAATCCAGTTCAAATTGATCTGCTAAACGCAAAGCTTCTGTAAGTTTAAAAACTCCAGGCTCTATGTTTTCACCTACAAGTCGTACTTCTTGTATACCACGAATAAGGCCGTTTATTCTATGGGCATCTTTTTTTTCTACGCGAGGTTGGTAACCTCTGTTGCTTCTTATTGCTATGACTTTATAATTTAAGTTAAACTGTAAATACTTTTAATGTTTTGCTGATTTCATCATTTACAATTGCAGCAAATTCATCGATTGTAATTGTAATATTTCCTTTTCCTTCCTGACCGTGACGGCGGATAGAAACTGTTCCATTTTTCTCTTCTTCTTCACCAACGATCAGCATGAATGGGATTTTTTGCATTTCGGCATCCCTGATTTTCTTACCAATAGTTTCGTTTCTGTTATCTATGAGGGCGCGAATTTCGTGATTTTCTAGCAAATCTAAAACTTTTTTCGCATATATTTCATATTTCTCGCTCAAAGACAATATTATAGCCTGTTCTGGCATTAACCATAATGGGAAATTTCCTGCAGTATGCTCTAATAAGATAGCAATAAAGCGTTCCATTGAACCAAATGGTGCTCTGTGAATCATCACAGGTCTATGTAATTCGTTGTCAGAACCTTTGTAAGTCAAATCAAAACGTTCTGGTAGGTTGTAATCTACCTGAATTGTTCCTAATTGCCATTGTCTTCCTAAAGCATCTTTGACCATGAAATCCA
>CBDUEE010000166.1:0-6311 GCA_965366105.1 uncultured Flavobacterium sp.
TAAAGCATCTGTAAGCGCTAATTTGAATTGGTCTAAGTTTAATAATATTCAAAACAATCAGTTATCAACAAAAGAAAGTTTCACTCTGAGTTATACTTTTAAGGCTTCTAAGAATTATAAAAACATGCCTAATGTCGAGTTAGGATACAATCTTGTTAAAAACGATTACAATAACAGCACTTTTTACACCGAAAGGCCATTTGCTAAACTAGATTATTTCTTTTTGAAAAGCTTTTCATTTGTAACTGAATATGAGTTCTACCATTATTACAACAATAGTAAAAGCGTAAATAATGAATATGATTTCTTGACGGCAAGTCTAATCTATCAAAAGAAAGGTGGAAAGATGGAATATAAAGTTAGTGGAACAAACTTATTAAATACTACTTCTTTGAACGATGATAACTTTAGTCAATTTGCAACAAGAACATCGCAATATACCGTTCAGCCTAGATATGTACTGTTTTCTTTGAAATACAACATATAATTGCTGCCGTAATACTTTTTTTACTTTAAACACGTTTATTTATTAGATAAATACTACTTTTGCACCATAAATTCCGAAGTAGGAGAAATAACATTATTTTTAACTTAAAATTTTTATTATGAAAAAAATCGCTCTTTTATTAGCTGTATTCGCTTTTAGTTTTGCAAATGCTCAAGCTCCTTTGGAACAAGGAGGAGTTCAATTAAATGCTGGATTTGGTACTTCAGGATGGGGAACTCCTGTTTATGTTGGTCTTGATTACGGAATTGCAAAGAACTGGACTCTTGGTGGTGAATTATCTTTCCAGTCGTACAATACAGAGGGATTTAAGAACAATATTATAGGAATTCAAGCGAATGGAAATTACCATTTTAATGAGATACTTAATATTCCTAGTGAATGGGATTTTTATGGTGGAGCTAGTTTAAGTTATTACAGCTGGTCATCAAAATATAATGGAGTAAAACAAGATTATAATGGTGCAGATGATATTGGTATTGGATTACAAGTTGGTGGACGTTATTTCTTCAGTAATAACTTTGGGTTAAACCTTCAAGTTGGTGGAAGTAGCGCTCTTAGCGGAGGTAAAATTGGAATTACCTATAAATTCTAATCACTATCTATAAAATAATAAAAGCCGTCTTTCTAATATGGATATGACGGCTTTTTTAGTTCTATATGTTAATCATTTGGGACAAAAAAACCGCAATCCAAATGAATTACGGTTTTCTAAAAATATTTATAAGAATTCATTCTGTTTTATTTCTCGAAAGAATAAAATTTAGAAGTGATTAATTACAGTTCAAATGCAGCTTTAACTTGGTCAACAAAATCTAATTTTTCCCAAGTAAATAATTCTACTTCAACCGTTTTAGTTAAACCACCTGGAGCAGAGAACGTTTTTGTAACCGTTTCTGGCGTACGTCCCATGTGTCCATAAGCAGCCGTTTCGCTGTAAATTGGGTTTCTAAGTTTTAAACGTTGCTCAATAAAGTAAGGGCGCATATCAAAAATAGCTTCTACTTTCTTAGCAATTTCACCATTAGTCAAGTTTACTTTTGATGTACCATAAGTATCAATAAAAATACCCATTGGTTTTGCCACACCAATTGCATAGGAAACTTGTACTAAAATCTCATCAGCCACACCAGCCGCTACTAAGTTTTTAGCGATATGACGAGTAGCATAAGCCGCACTTCTATCTACTTTACTTGGATCTTTTCCTGAGAATGCACCACCACCGTGATCTCCTTTTCCACCGTAAGTGTCCACAATGATTTTTCTTCCTGTTAGTCCAGTATCTCCGTGAGGTCCTCCAATAACGAATTTTCCAGTAGGATTGATATGATATTGAATTTTATCATTGAACAAATGAGCGTGTGCAGGATTTTTTGCAATAATTCTTGGAATCAATATTGAAACAATATCTTTTTTGATTTTTGCAAGCATAGTAGCTTCTTCATCAAAATCATCATGTTGTGTAGAGATTACAATCGCCTCAATACGATTAGGCTTGTTGTCATCGCTATATTCTAAAGTCACCTGCGATTTTGCATCTGGACGCAAATAAGTAATTTCGTTATTTTCACGTCTCAAAATTGCTAATTCTTGCAATAATTTATGTGATAAATCTAGAGCTAAAGGCATGAAGTTTTCGGTCTCATTTGTTGCGTAACCAAACATCATTCCTTGATCACCCGCACCTTGTTCTTCAGGATTGGCTCTATCAACACCTTGATTAATATCAGCAGATTGTTCATGAATTGCCGAAAGAATCCCGCAAGAATTGGCTTCAAACATGTATTCGCTTTTAGTGTAACCAATTTTTCGGATTACCTCACGAGCAATGTGTTGAACGTCTAAATAAGTGTTTGACTTTACTTCACCAGCCAATATCACTTGACCAGTACTTACTAAAGTTTCACAAGCTACTTTTGAATCAGCGTCAAATGCTAAAAAGTTATCAATTAAAGCGTCTGAAATTTGATCTGCAACTTTGTCAGGATGACCTTCGCTTACAGATTCTGACGTAAATAAATAGGCCATAATAATTATTTTTTAAAAATTAAACGAGAAAAAATAATTGCTGAAAAGGGCTAAAGGAGAGTTTCTGCTTTAGCATTTTTTCTACTGAAAAATTTTCAGCATCCACAATGAATTTGTTTCATTATGAAGAGGTTGCAATCAGTTCAAATTTTTCCTCTTGTATTTGAGTGCAAATGTATGAAACCATTTTGAATTGTAAATTATTCTTTTGTTTTTTTAATTTAATTTAATACAATTTAACATATCCTA
Source organism: uncultured Flavobacterium sp. (assembly GCA_965366105.1). Lineage (GTDB taxonomy): Bacteria > Bacteroidota > Bacteroidia > Flavobacteriales > Flavobacteriaceae > Flavobacterium. Next base: position 2,783 of record CBDUEE010000166.1, read on the forward strand.
CTTAATCTATAGGCTTTGTAAATAATTTGATTTTTATTTGGTTAACTCAAAAATAGTTTGCAAATTTGCAATATCAAATAGAGAAAAAATGAAATTAATTACTATTAATATGTGTTTTATGATGCCGGAGTCTTCCGCAGAGTGCACTATTGTATAGTTTTAAATTTTTAAAACATATCCTTAAAACCTCTGCTAGCTGTAGAGGTTTTTTTATACAAAGAAATCAATAACACAATCAACTATTAATAACAAAACCACTATTAAAATTTAAAAATTATGAGCACACAAAAATTTGAAACAAACGCATTGCATGCAGGACATGACGTTACTAAAACTCAAGGGACGAGAGCGGTTCCTATTTACCAGACAACTTCTTACGTATTTAATGATTCTGAGCATGCGGCCAAAGTTTTTGGTCTAGAAGAGCCTGGATTCATATACACTAGATTAAACAATCCTACAAATGATATTCTGGAGCAACGTTTAGCTATTCTAGAGGGCGGAATTGGTGCTGTTGTTACTGCATCTGGAACTGCAGCAATAACCACTGCATTATTAGTATTGCTAAAAGCGGGAGATCACATAGTGGCTTCGAAAAGTTTGTATGGAGGAACGTTTAATTTACTAAAAGTTACCTTGCCTAGATTGGGTATTACTACCACATTTGTAGATCCGTCTGATCCTACTAATTTTAAAAATGCTGTTCAAGAAAACACGAGAGCCTTTTTTGTAGAATCTTTAGGGAATCCAAAATTAGACGTATTGGACCTGAAAGCAATTGCAACCGAAGCGAAAGCGGCCAAAGTACCTTTTATTGTTGATAACACTGTTGCAACTTCCTATTTAGTAAACCCAATTCAACACGGAGCAGATATTGTTATTCATTCTCTGACGAAGTATATTGCCGGTAACGGAACTTCTCTAGGAGGTGTAATTATTGATGCAGGAAATTTTGATTGGACTAATGGAAAATTTCCAGAATTTACAGAGCCTTCTGCAGGTTATCACGGATTAGTTTATCATGAAGCATTAGGAAGAGCTGCTTTTATCGCAAAAGTACGTATTGAAGGTTTGCGTGATTTTGGTGCCGCTTTAAGTCCATTCAATGCGTTCCAAATTATCCAAGGATTAGAAACCTTACCAATCCGAATTCAAAGACATAGCGAGAATGCTTTGGCATTAGCCCAATGGTTAGAAAGTCAGGAAGAAGTGGCATGGGTCAATTATCCAGGATTGAAATCGAGTCAATATTATGCTTTAGGTCAACAATATTTATCTAAAGGACAAAGCGGTTTAGTTACTTTTGGATTAAAAGGCGGATTTGAAGCAGCTAAAAAAGTAGCCGATAAAACCAAATTATTTTCTCTTCTTGCAAATATTGGTGATACAAAATCATTGATAATTCATCCCGCTAGTACTACTCATCAGCAATTATCAGAAGAGGAACAAGTTGCGGCAGGAGTTCCGAAGGATTTAATAAGACTTTCTGTAGGTATAGAAGATATTCAAGATCTGATAGCCGATTTGAAACATGTTTTCGAAAGTATAAAAGAGTCTCAATTGGTATAGTTTTTTTACTTTAATAGTTACATTAAAAAACACGGAATTGAACACTTAAATAGTTCAAGTATTCGTATTAAAGTTTGTTATTTCGACGAAGGAGATTTTACACCACAACGCAACTATTTTTGTAGCGCTTGTTAGAATGTATACCTAGATTCTTCTTCGTAGGATGGCAAAATTATTGAAATTTGTATTACTGATTTATACAGTACTATCTTTCGTTTATTTTCTAATCTGGTATTTTAGTTCTTTGAGTTGAATATTCGAATGAGGTAATATTAATTAAAACTAGATTTTACAGGTATGTAATAGTAGAGAATAACAAAGTTATGTAAGTTATATAAGTAATTCTGTAAGTTTTAATTTAGCAACATTCAATAGATTTGCTCCGTAATAAAAACTATTGAAAAGTTATGTTTATCGCTTAAATCCACAATCCTGACGGTAAAAGTGGGTTATTAAGAATAACTCAATAATTTTAAAAATATTAAATTATGGTAGCAAATGAAAACCTGATTGTATTGAAAAATACAGTTAAAAAGCAAAATACAACGGATAATCACAAATGGGATAATTATCTGGATGATTATTGCAATTATGCAAAGGAATACAAGATGCATTATCAAAAGTCTAATAATGGAAGTCAAATATCATTATCATTATATCCCTATATGCAGCAAAAATGGGAGTCGCTGAAAAAGCTTATTTGTAAAGCTTATAAAAACAATCTTTTGAATGAGAAGCAAATTGAAAGACTTGTTGATATGAAAATAATTAAAGGATAAATAAGTGTAATTTTAAGTGAATAATAATTCCTACTTTTATTTGGATATTTAAAAATTAATTCGCATATTTGAATTTATAAAAAATACAAAAATGAAATTTAAAATTCACAATACGTTTAAAGTCACTAAGGATAAATCCTGTGGGTCGTTATTGCATAATTTTAAATTAAAATTATAAAGTAAAAGCTTCCCATATAACGGGAAGCTTTTTTTTTGCTAACTGAAAACAGTAATGAATTTTCGATAGAATAATAAATATATGAATAAACTAAAAATCCAGAATATAAATAAAGTAACAGTCAAAAACATGATATGTGTCAATGCCATTGTGCGTGTCTATGTTTGTTGATTCCAAAAGAATAAGTTTATAGCATAACTTAAAACCCTTTTGGATACTGTTCTAAAAGGGTTTTTTGTTTTTCTAAATTAATTATCAATTATAAAAACAAAAACACAATAAAACAATTAATGAATTAAAAACCTAAAAACTATTATATTATGAGCGCAACTAAGTATTTTGCAAAAGCATTTCAGTTATTAAAGAGTGTTAATTTCGGAAATAAGACAGAAGAGATCCATTCTCCAAATGAGTTAATTGACTCTAGATTTGAAATTTCAAAGAACGACCCAATAGCACAAAAAAAAGTGCCTAATTCTTTGCTTTTTTTAATGTATTCAGAAGAGAATGAAGCGTTATTTGTTTAAGAAATCGAAATTTAATTTCGACTCTGACATTGTAGCAAAAACATAAAATTGTTATTTTGATAAAGTATAGAATTTAATTAATTCTTTTTACCTCTTCAGAATAACAATTTTGCGTTTTATATATTTTGATTTTAAAAAAAAATCTGCCAGTAAAACACATGAAGTCTTTTCGGCTGATTTACTTAAAATTCGTCATTCTTAAAAATTATAAAAACCAAAGTTGATAGGAGGAAATTTGCGAAGTTGCAGTTTTATGAATAGTTGTGCATTTGCATCGATGTATTTGCATAATAATTTGTTTTTCTGAAAAATTAGTAGTTAATTTGCGCCATTAAGTTCATAAACGTATTGAAATGTTATAAAGAAAGGCAGAGGGATTAGACCCGATGAAGCCTTAGCAACCCTTCGATTTATCGAAGAAGGTGCTGCATTCTACCACGCTCATCGTGGAAAGATAACACTAAGAATTTGTCTAG
>CBDUEE010000167.1:0-6293 GCA_965366105.1 uncultured Flavobacterium sp.
GTCGGGGTGGCAGGATTCGAACCTGCGGCCTCCTGCTCCCAAAGCAGGCGCGATAACCGAGCTACGCTACACCCCGAAAAACAAAATCATAACAGCGGAGAGACAGGGACTCGAACCCTGGCACCGATTACTCGATGACAGTTTAGCAAACTGCTCCATTACCACTCTGGCACCTCTCCAAGCTCAAGGAAACGTGTCCTGTTTTGCGGTTGCAAATTTAAGACATCTTTACGTTACTCACAAGTATTTTGGAGCTTTTTTTTATTCTTTTTTATTGAATTTACAAAAACACTTCACAATCAAACATATAGAAGTAAAATAAATTTAAAAAAGATAATATCACTATCAAAATATGAAATTGTTTAAAAAAGATTAAATTTGCTACATAAACCAACATTATCAAAGTTATGAACAAAAGAGTTGTTATCGTTTCTGCCGTTAGAACACCTATCGGAAGTTTTATGGGGGGATTATCTACAGTTACTGCGCCAAAATTAGGTGCAGCAGCTATTAAAGGTGCATTAGACAAAATAAAGCTAGATCCTAATTTAGTTGATGAAGTTTTTATGGGCAATGTAGTTCAGGCTGGCACTGGTCAGGCTCCTGCTCGTCAAGCCGCTATATTTGCAGGATTAAATGATTCTGTTGCCTGTACCACAATAAATAAAGTATGTGCCTCTGGAATGAAAGCCGTAATGTTAGGCGCACAAGCCATACAATGTGGCGATGCTGAAATAGTTGTTGCTGGAGGAATGGAAAACATGAGTTTGATTCCACATTATATGAACCTGAGAAATGGTACAAAATTTGGCCCTGCTACTATGATTGACGGAATGCAGAAAGATGGATTAACTGACGCATATGATAACAGTGCTATGGGAGTTTGTGCTGACTTATGTGCTGCAGAATATAGTTTTACCCGTGAAGACCAAGATAACTTCGCAATTCAATCGTATGAGCGTAGTGCAAAAGCTTGGGAAGCGGGAAAATTTGATAATGAAATTATCCCTGTTGCGGTTCCACAAAGAAAAGGAGATCCAATAATGGTTTCTAAAGATGAAGAATTCACAAACGTAAAACTAGATAAAATACCTTCTTTAAATCCTGTTTTCACAAAAGAAGGAACGGTTACAGCCGCTAATGCATCAACAATAAATGATGGTGCAGCAGCACTAATACTAATGAGCGAAGAAAAAGCATTTTCTTTAGGTTTAAAACCACTAGCATACATTAAGGGATACGCCGATGCAGCTCAAGAACCAAAATGGTTTACTACTAGTCCTGCTAAAGCCCTACCGAAGGCCTTAGACAAAGCAGGAATATCTATTGATGCTGTAGACTATTTTGAATTTAATGAAGCTTTTGCGGTAGTAGGTTTAGCTAATGCCAAAATTCTAGATATAGCAAACGATAAAATAAACGTAAATGGTGGCGCTGTGTCATTAGGACATCCTTTAGGTTGTTCAGGAGTTAGAATAATTGTTACATTATTAAATGTTTTAGAACAAAATAATGCAAAAATTGGCGCTGCTGCAATTTGTAATGGTGGTGGTGGAGCTTCAGCAATTGTTATTGAAAGAATTTAAATAATTATGAGTTGTGGGTTGTGAGTTTGTACTACTTATAATCCATAACTTCTAACTCCTAATTAAACATAGATGTTTGGAATTTGTAATCTAGCGATGATACCACTTCGATTTGAACCAAGTGATAGAAGTGAAATTGTCTCTCAAGTTTTATTTGGGGAACATTTTGAAATTTTAGAACAATTGAAGCAGTGGACTCATATCAGAATGCAATTTGATGGTTATGAAGGCTGGATCGATTTTAAACAGTTACAACTTATTTCTGAAACTAGCTTCAAACAATTGTCATCAGAGGCTATTATTCTCAATGCGGATTTGATAGAATACATTATTACTCCCTCAAATTTATTAATTCCAATTCCTCTGGGTTCATCATTGTCATTTTTAAATCATAATCAAATCAACATTTCTAATTTTGTTTTTGAAGGAACTATAACTAGTGACAAAAAAAACAAGGAATGCTTGATCAAAACTGCTTTTATGTATTTAAATGCCCCATATCTTTGGGGAGGAAAAACTCCTTTTGGTATTGATTGTTCTGGATTTACGCAAATGGTTTACAAGCTAAACGGCTATAAATTATTACGAGATGCTTCCCAACAATCAACTCAAGGAGAAGCATTAAGCTTTATTGAAGAAAGTGAACCTGGTGATTTAGCTTTCTTTGATAATGAGGAAGGAAACATTATTCATGTTGGGATAATAATGGAAGATAATTACATCATTCACTCCAGTGGGAAAGTACGAATTGACAGATTAGATCATTTAGGAATCTTTAATGCCGAGATAAATAAACACACGCATAAATTACGGGTTATAAAAAAAATTATATAAAATAAAAAAACGGTTAGAAAATATTTCTAACCGTTTTTTTTTAGAAAAAATGAATATTACATTTTTGCTTTCAATGCTTTGGACTCTGTAGTCATTTCTAAAGCGCTATATACATTCAATAATGTTTTAGCTACATCTACATTCTTTGGATCCAATTCATATCCTTTTTTAAGGAAAGGAATCACACTTTTAAAAATGTTATCTCTTTTAACTTTCAACTCGTCATATCGCTTCATATCTTTTGTCGAAGTACCTAGCTTATTCATTTCATCAATAATAGGTTTTTCTCCTTCAAGCTTTAATGCTGCAAGATTGATATAAGCATTGATATAATCAGGTTTAATTTTTATAGCATCTAAGTAATATTTTTCGGCATCAGCCTTATTACCAGCATTACCACTAATTACTCCTAAATTAAAAGTCAAATCTGCATCATTAGGGTTTTTTGCTAAAACTTCTCCAATTAATTTCTTATATGTATCAAAGTCTTTCGTTTCTAAATATAAATTAGCCTCTGTTAAAACCAAAGAAGTATCATCTGGATTTGCTATTCTAGCTTCAGAAATTGCTTTTTTAGCTTCCTCAGTTTTCCCGTTTTCAACTAAAATCAAAGCCATGTTTTTGTATATCTCTCCTCTTTTTGAAGGAACAACTTCGTTTCTTGGTTTCTCGTGAGTTCCAATTTTTACAGATAAATCTCTTTCTTTAGCATTATTGAAAAAATCTTCGCTATTCGTTAATTTATTAATTGCAAAAAAGCTATTTCCTTTTCCAGAATAATTTATTTTTTTTAAATTATCATACAACTCTAGTGCTTTTACATAGTCTTTTGCATTTACATACGTAGAAGCTGCATAATATAAATTTATTGTATCCTTTTTGTCTAGTAAATAAGCATCGTATAATTTTCTAGCACTATCTGAATGTTTGTCAATTTTTGAATCTGCAATAGCTGCATTAATCAATCTAAATTTTATATCTGTAATTGAAGTAGCTGCTTGAGGAGTATATTTTATTTTTCCAGATTCTTTTTCTACCTCAATTAATTCTTGGTATGCACCAGCAGCGATACTTAAATTTTTATCAATGTCAAGTTTTTTATTTGCCAATTCTAAAAAAGTATTTCCTTTCACAAAGAAAAATTGTGCTTTTTCAGCATCAACTGCATTAGTAATTAAATACTCTGTATCTTTTAAAATTGCTGCTGCCTCTTGAGTTTCTCCTTTTTTAAGCGCTTTTTCAGCTGCTTTTATTTGATCTTTTTGAGCAAAAGTAGCTACTGATATCAATAACGCTGATGCTAGTAATACATATTTACTTTTCATAACATTCTTAGTTTTATTTAATAATTATTCTTGGTTCACTATTTAATTTATGCTTCGTCGTTAGAATCATCCTCTTCGGCCTCATCCTCAAGCTCTTCTTCAGATTCATCGTCGTCGTCGTCGTCGTCAGAACCTTCATCTTCTAGCACTTCTAGTACTGGCTTTACTCTTTCAATTTCTTCGGTTTCAACTAGATTTCCATCTTCATCAACAATTACTTCAGCTACATCGTCTTTCATTACTTTGGTAACTGCCGCGATTGAGTCTTTTCCTTTTAAATTAATTAACTTAACTCCTTGAGTTGCGCGTCCCATAACACGTAAATCTTCAATAGCCATTCTAATTGTCAATCCTGATTTGTTAATAATCATCAAATCATCTGCATCTGTAACTGCATTTATCGAAATTAATTTACCTGTTTTCTCCGTAATATTCAATGTTTTGACCCCTTTACCACCACGGTTTGTAATTCTGTAAACATCTTCGCCATCTTCAACCAGTTTAGTACGTTTACCGTACCCGTTTTCAGTAACAACTAAGATCTGAGAATCATTTATGTTTTCTTTATCTACAGTAACCATACCAATTACTTCATCCGTATCATCTTTTAAAGTAATTCCACGAACTCCTGAAGCCGTTCTACCCATTGGACGTGTTTTAGTTTCTTCAAAACGAACTAATTTACCTGATTTTACGGCAAGAATAATTTGACTTTCACCATTCGTTAATTTGGCTTCTAGCAATTCATCACCTTCTTTAATTGTAATAGCAGCAACACCATTTACTCTAGGTTTAGAATATTTCTCTAAAGATGTTTTCTTGACCTGACCTTTTTTAGTCACCATAATAAGATTATGACTAGTGATATAATCTTTATCTTTTAAGTCTTGTGTGCAAATAAAAGCTTTTACTTTATCGTCACTTTCTATGTTTACCAGGTTTTGAATCGCCCTACCTTTTGCAGTTTTACTTCCCTCAGGAATTTCGTATACACGCATCCAGAAACATTTTCCTTTTTGAGTAAAGAACATCATATATTGGTGGTTAGTAGCTACAAACATGTGTTCTAAGAAATCCTGATCTCTTGTTCCAGCGCTTTTTTGCCCAACTCCTCCTCTATTTTGCGTTTTGTACTCTGTTAGATTTGTACGTTTGATATATCCTGCATGAGAAATTGTAATAACTACATTTTCATCAGCAATTAAATCTTCGATACTTACATCTCCACCAGAATATTCAATTACAGAACGACGCTCATCTCCGTATTTTTCACGGATTTCAACAAGTTCTTCTTTTATCAAGTTTGTTCTTAAATCTACATCTTCTAACAATGCTTTTAAGTGTGCAATTAACTTCATCAACTCTTCATACTCCGCTCTTAACTTATCTTGCTCTAGACCTGTTAATTGGCGCAAACGCATTTCAACAATAGCTCTCGCTTGAATATCAGATAGTTTAAATCTTTCGATTAATTTCTCTCTTGCTTCTTCCGTATTTTTCGAACCTCTAATTAAAGCAATTACTTCGTCGATATTATCTGAAGCGATAATTAAACCTTCTAAAATATGCGCTCTTTCTTCTGCTTTACGCAATTCAAAACGCGTTCTTCTCACCACAACATCATGACGGTGCTCTACAAAATAGTGAATCATTTCTTTTAGATTCAACATTTGCGGACGCCCTTTTACCAATGCAATATTATTTACACTGAAAGAAGATTGGAGTTGAGTATATTTATAAAGCGTATTTAAAACAACGTTTGGTGTCGCATCACGCTTCAAGATATAAACGATACGCATACCATTTCTATCTGATTCATCGCGAATATTTGCTATCCCATCTATTTTCTTATCATTAACTAAATCGGCAGTACGCTTGATCATATCTGCTTTATTGACCTGATATGGAATCTCGGTAACAATAATACATTCTCTACCATCCACTTCTTCAAAACCAACTTTTGCACGCATTACTACACGCCCTCTACCTGTTTTGAAAGCTTCACGAACTCCATCATAACCATAAATAACTCCACCTGTTGGAAAATCGGGTGCTTTAATATAGTTCATCAACTCATCGATTTCGATTTCATTGTTGTCCATAAAAGCTAATGTCCCGTTTATCACTTCCGTTAAGTTATGCGGTGGCATATTTGTAGCCATACCCACTGCAATTCCTGTTGCTCCGTTAATTAACAAAGTAGGAACTCTCGTTGGCATTACTTTTGGCTCATATAAAGTATCATCAAAATTCAATTGAAAATCAACTGTTTCTTTTTCGATGTCTGCCATAATTTCTTCCGAAATTTTACGCATTCTAGCTTCTGTATAACGCATTGCAGCTGGACTATCCCCATCTACAGAACCAAAGTTACCTTGACCATCTACTAATAAATAACGTAAGCTCCATTCTTGCGCCATACGAACCATGGCATCGTAAACTGAAGTATCTCCATGAGGGTGGTACTTACCTAATACTTCACCGACAATTCTAGCGGATTTTTTATGGGCTTTATTTGAAAAAACTCCTAAATCATACATTCCGTAAA
>CBDUEE010000168.1:0-6282 GCA_965366105.1 uncultured Flavobacterium sp.
ATTCTTTTCGATACAGTCAATAATGTCGGCTCCAGTTTTTCCAGAAATATGAAATACACTTTGAGGAGAGGCGTATTGATTTTTAAGGATTTCAAACTTATTTTCGTCCGTTTTTTTCACGACAATAATCGCACGAGTATCGGTCATGAATCCCTCTAAAAGTTTAGTTGGATATTGATTGATGTTGAATAAAGGCTCCTCTTGTGGCAAACCAATTACCGGTGATGCAAACTTGTTTCGAATACTATCGCCAATATCACCGTTCCATAACTGATCATCTATAATAACCGAAATAGTATTTATTTTCCCATTTGTTTTACGGGGCAATGCTTCATTTTCCTTTTTACAAGAAAACAACAATAGACAAACAAGTAAAATTAAACAATGGGTACTTTTCATTACAAATCTCTTATAAAATAAAACCCAAATTTATAGAAGTTTATTCTATTATCCGTTAATTTTCAACTTCATTCCAGGTTTAATATCTTCATTGCTAATATCATTCCATTTTTTTAAATCAGAAATGGTAATTCCAGGATATTTTCTGGCTATGCTAAATAAAGAATCTCCTTTTTTTACATAATAATCTGTTGCGGCTTGTTTGGCCGCAGCCGCACTATTAGATTTAGACTTGAACGAACTAACCGTTGCCATATCGGTAACAATTACAACCTCATTCTTAGCGACAATTAACGTTTTTCCAATAGAAAGTGTGTTATCAATTAACTTATTCCATTGTTTTATTTCTTTTGAGGAAGTACCAAATTTACTAGCAATATTCCCCAAATTATCTCCTTTCTGAACGACATACTCAATATCTTTTCGCTCAGGAGTTATGGCTACTTCCACTTTGGCAGGCAACTCTTTATTTGCAATTTGCAAGGAAAGTCCAAATGGAACATTCACACTTGAAAGACCATTCCATTGTTGCAGTTCTGCTACGGTTGTATTATATTTTTGAGCTATCATGCCTAAATTATCTCCTTTTTGCACCACATAATGGGAAGTTGCGTCAGCAGCTAATTGGATAGCATTTGCATTATTTTTTTCTTCTTTATTCGTTTTTATTGCTATACTTTGGTTTTTAGAAATAATTTCTGAACTAATACGATCACTTTTAATTTCTTTTTGAACAGATCCTCCAACACTTTGGCTGGTACTAATTTTTAAATTTCTTCCGTATGCAAGCGCATTACTTTTCAGATTGTTCCATTTTTTTAACTGAGCAATAGAAACATCATACTTTTTTGCAACCGCACCTAAGTTATCGCCACGTTTTACTTTATAATAGCTCGTTTTTACGACTCCTATGCTTTTGTTAGAGTAACGAGCTCTATTGTTTGTAACCAAAGCATTTGTTGTCTGAAAAGGCCTTTCTCGTTTGTCCAATTCATACTGCACATACGCATAGATCTGATTTTCATTCGATGCAAAAATGGCTATTTTATCTTGTGGCAATCTTAGAAAATGGTTTTGATCTTTATAGAACGGTACGATATTGAGTTTGTAGGATGGATTTAAAAGTTGCAATTGCGCTATAGGAACGTCTAGCAAATCTCCAATTTGTTTGAATGACATTTGCTGCTTAATCATAATGGTATCGGTAGCAAAATGCTTTACAGAAGCTCTTTGCGGGACAATTCCGTGTTCTTTGTGGTATTCATAAAGATACATGGTTGCTAAGAAAGCCGGAACATATCCTTGTGTTTCTCTAGGTAAATTTTTTCTAATGTTCCAATAGTTTTTTTGTCCTCCAGAACGTCTGATAGCCTTAGAAACATTTCCTGGTCCAGAATTATAAGAGGCTAAAACTAAATCCCAATCACCAAACACTTTATACATCTTAGTCATGTATTGGGTTGCAGCTTCACTAGATTTTAGCGGATCGCTGCGTTCATCAATATAGGAATCAATTTTTAAGCCGTATTGTTTTCCGGTATGATACATAAACTGCCATAAGCCGGTAGCACCCATTTTTGAAACGGCTCTTGGGTTTAAAGCAGATTCAACAACTGCCAAATATTTTATTTCTAAAGGAACGTTTTCTTTGGCCAAAGCCTCTTCAAAAATTGGAAAATAATATTCTGAAAAACCCATTAAGCGTTCAAATGATTTTTTTCTATTTTTCAAAAACGACTTGATGATATTTTCTAAACCTTGATTGTACTCGATGTTGAAAGGAGATTTCGCATCCATTGCTGCCAGCCTTTCCTTTAGCAAATCGGTAGGCAATTCAAAATCTACTTGAGCATCAATATTAACAGTTTTAATGTCGTCGGTAAGGGTGTTGTATAAATCTAAACTGGTTAATTCCTGCATCCACAAGCTATCTACCCGGGCTGCTAAATCATTATTAACAAAGGATTTCTTGATAGAATCTAAATAGGATAATTTGGTTTCAAATTTGTCTGTAACTTTATTTTCAAAACTTTGTTGTGAAAACAATTGTAGGGATAACAATAGAAAAAGGGATACTGCGGTATTTTTTATATTCATAATTTTACGATCAAAGACCTATATTTCAAATGATTACAAATCGTGTGTTTTACAAACATAATCGCTTAAATCTAAAATATACTTTAAAAAGTGTTAAAAATGTAATATTCAGCTTTATTGTGAAGAAATTTCTACTATTTCATTATAAAAATAGCTAAAAAGGTACAATTCAACATTATTTTAAACTAAAAAACCTTAACAACATGATTATTGTTAAGGTTTTAAGAATTGTTTACGTATAATCTGTTTATATTTCAAAAAATACTACAGAAATTATTATTTTTTAGATTGAAATTTTAGTCTAAAATAGCGGCAATCCCAGGCAATACTTTTCCCTCCAGCATTTCGAGCATGGCTCCACCACCCGTTGAAACGTAACTTACTTTATCTTCTAAACCAAATTGTTTTACCGCAGCAACAGAATCACCACCACCCACAAGTGAAAATGCTCCGTTTGCAGTTGACTCCGCAATATAATTTCCTAAAGCAATGGTGCCATTTGCAAAATTCGGCATTTCAAAAACACCTAAAGGACCATTCCAAAGTATAGTCTTGGACTCCATGATCACTTTTTTGAAGTTTTCTAATGATTTAGGACCAGCATCCAATCCTTGCCATCCATCAGGAATTTTATCTACCGCAACGATTTGAGTTTCGGCATCATTTGAAAAAGAATTGGCAGCCCCCACATCAACAGGAATATGAATTTGAACCCCTTTTTCCTTAGCTAATCTCAGTATTTCTACTGCTAATTCCTGTTTGTCATCCTCGCAAATAGAATCTCCGATCTTGCCTCCTAATGCTTTTACAAAAGTAAATGTCATTCCGCCACCAATAATCATGTGATCTACTTTGTCTAAAATGTTTTCGATTACAGTTATTTTAGATGAAACTTTAGATCCACCAAGAACAGCTGTTACTGGTTTTTCACTATTTTTTAAAACCTTATTTAAACTTTCAATTTCTTTAGCCAATAACAATCCAAAACATTTCTCTTTTGGAAAAAACTGTGCTATAATCGTGGTTGAAGCATGCGCTCTATGTGCCGTACCAAAAGCATCGTTTACATAGATATCACCAAGTGATGCTAGTTTTTTTGCAAAAGCAACATCTCCAGCTTCTTCCTCAGCATGGAAACGCAAATTTTCTAACAATAAAACTTCGCCTGATTTTAGATTTGCAGCTGCAGCAGTCGCTTGCTCACCAACACAGTCTGAAACAAACTGAACGGGTACTCCTAAAATTTCTGAAGTAGTAGATAAAATGTGTTTCAATGAGTATTTTTCTTCCACACCTTTTGGTCTGCCTAAATGCGACATCAAAATTACGCTTCCACCTTGTGCAAGAATGGCATCGATGGTTGGTTTTGCAGCATCAATACGAGTAGTATCGGTTACTTTGAAATTTTCATCCAAAGGCACATTGAAGTCCACTCGAATTATTGCTTTTTTATTTTTGAAATCGAAATCATTTAAAGTTTTCATTGGTTTGTTTTTTAGTTTATTTTCATTGAAAGAACAACAAATATAGAACTTTTAACGCTGTACTATATTTGAAAAAATAGAATAAACACACAATAAATCAACGAAAACGTTGTAATACTAACCGAAATTAGGGTTTAGTTCTAGCAATGGTGTGAAATTGTTTTATTCCGTAGGTATCTTATTTAGTGGTGTTTCATGGGATGAGACGATTCCAGCGTGACGAACTATAATCGACAAACGGGGTGTAGCAAAGTACACGATTTTAAATAATGGCATTTATTAATCATGTACTGGACTTTGGGTACAAGGACAATTACTAATTCCTTGCAGAAAATCGAGTCCTATAGTAACTACATGCGTTCCTGAGTTGAAAGCAGCAAGTTGATTCAATGTCAGTTGATAGGAATAGCCAAAATAAAAGTTAGATTTCTTGAGTCCTACCATTGGCCCAACATTTAAAGGTTTTAAAACTTGATCATTCAAAAAACGGTACGAAATTCCAGCCCAATAGTAGTCATCGTAACGGTCATATTTACGGTACTTAATATTCACGTCGGTACTGGAACGTTTGTCACTAGCAAAGTATTGAATAAACGTAGAAGGCTCTAGTTCTGCTCTACCATCACTTGGCATTTTGAAAACATAACCCGAATAGATTTGAAAATTTAACAGCAAATTAGGTTCCACTCCTGTAAAACGATCAGCGTTTTTTGTTAAAATATTACTGGCATTAAGACTCACATAATAACTTTTATTTCTGTACAAGAAACCTACATCAAAGTTGTTATTTGCTATAAACCGGTTGTTTGTTATGCTAGGATCTGGCAAAGGTCTATCATAGGTATTGTTAAACTTATCAATATCTATCTTAAAACTATTGAGGTTGTACGAAATACCAAAAGACAAATATTGCTTTGAATAATAATCTAAAATTAAGTGGTGTGCAAACGAGACTTTTGCACCCGTTTGCTTGGTATATCCGTTGCTATCATTGTATAGCGAAATACCAATACCGGATTGATCTGCAATTCTAAAATCAGCATAAATGGATTGATTGTTTGGCGCATCTTTTATACCCACCCATTGCGTGAGTCCATTAGCTCTAATTCTAAAGTTGTCACCAATTCCTGCAAATGTAGGAGAAATAACAAAATTATTATCAGCCAAATACTGCGTAAAAACCGGTAGATTTAACTCCTGACTGAAACCCGATGTTGCAGCCAAGAGTAGAAATGATGTTATTATTTTTTTCATTTTATTATTTTTCATTTAAGAGAATTACCTCATCACACTTAATAAATTTATCTGTACAGCGTGAAATGCCCCACAAATTCCCTATCGTCTTTTACATCATTCAGTTTTAAAACATACCAGTAATCTCCTGATGGAAGTTCTGCTCCTTTGTAGGTACCATCCCATTCCTGACCTAAACGATAGGTTGCTATTTTACGACCATATCTATCAAAAATAGAATACACTAACTCTTTATAATTAACCGTACATCCAGGACCCCACGTATCATTTGTGCCATCACCATTAGGAGTAAAGTTATTAGGAATACATACATCAATATAAGTGAAAAACTTGGTCGCTGTAGCTGTACAACCGTTGCCATCAGTAACTGTAACCGTATAATTTCCTGATTTGTAAATTATAAAATTAGCAGTACTACCGTAATTTTCTCCATTGAAAGTGTACGTATAGTTTCCGCCACCACCTGTAGTAACAGCAACGATCTCGTTTAAGCCTCCATCATTTAAGATTAATGCCAACGGATTTACTTGAACTACTTCAAAACTCAGCGTTTGTTGTTCACATCCATTATCATGTCTTGCTACAACAGTATGAAAACCAGCAGCTACATTAGTAAATATACTTGTACTTTGGAAAACCCCTCCATCTATAGCATAATCTACTAGTGACGGATCCGTTATACTATCATCAATTGTAATTGTAACCGTATTAGCAGCTGCATTGTTTACACAATTGTATTGTACAATAGCTTTAGGATTCAACGTTACGGCTTGTTTTAATGGGGCTGAAACATCAGTCGTACATCCATTTGCATCACGAATGAAAACAACATGGTTTCCACCACTCAATCCGGTAAAATCAAAAAACGTTTGAGTAGCTGATCCTGTACTATAAGTTCCATTAATATCATCTAAGCTTACACTATAAGGAGCTGAACCACCAGTAATATCAATACTAAAGGCTCCATTTTTCTCGCCAGCACAAATCTCTTCAGCAATAGAACCAGAAGTAACTGAACTACTTAATTGTGCCGGTTCTGTGATTTGAA
>CBDUEE010000169.1:0-6251 GCA_965366105.1 uncultured Flavobacterium sp.
AAACTGGAGTGACTTAATTGAGTTTACGCGAAAACTGGAATATGGAAGAAATTTAAACCGAGAAGATTTCTCACTAGTTCTTAAAGAAAAAAAGGGTACTTGTAGCTCTAAACATTCCTTTTTAAAAAAAGTTGCTGACTTAAATAATTTTCACAACGTAAAACTCATCTTAGGTATATATAGAATGAACCATTTAAATACTCCAAAGATTGGAAACATACTATTAGATAATAGATTAGAATATATTCCAGAGGCACATGTTACTTAAAATTAAATAATCTGCGAATAGACATAACTAATAATAATTCTGATATTGAAAAGTTGCTACCTGATATTGTCGAAGAAATTGAAATTGAACCTGAACAAGTCAATGTTTTTAAAGTAAATTATCATAAAAAACACAAAGAGATTTGGATAAAAGAAAAATTATTAAATAGGGACTTGGATAGCATTTGGCAAATTAGAGAACAATGTATAAAGAAACTGGAAGAATAGGATACTAAAATTTATTGATCATAAAATTATCATTAGGATTGATTTAATTAGAACACATCAACCATTTATCAAAAGTATAAATTTCAATATTTCCTCTGTTGTCAAAATATAATCTGGTGTCATATTTTTTATTGCATTATTTGGCATAAAAGGCATATCGGCTGATGTTGGATTTTGAACCACAACAGTTCCTCCTGCTTTTTGAATCGCTTTTAGTCCCGCAGTTCCGTCAGCATTAGAACCAGAAAGTAAAATACCTATCACGTTACTACCATAAATTTCTGCAGCAGCTTCAAAAGTAACATCAATACTAGGTCTGCTGTAATTCACTTTCTCCGAGCTGTCTAATGCTAAAGTACCATTTTTTTCAAAAAGCAAGTGATAATTGGACGGAACGACATATAAAAATCCAGATTCAAAAGGCATTTTGTCTTCTATAATTTTTAAGGGTGTTTTTGATTTTATCTTAAGTAATTCTTCAAGAGTACTATCGTCTGAATGCTTTCTGTGCAATACAATAACAAGAGCAAAACATTGTACCGCTGGCAACTTTGGAAGAATATCCATAAGTGCATGCAAACTCCCTGCTGAACCGCCAATGATTAGCACTTTACAACTTGCTATTACTTTATTTTCCGCCATAATTTTTCTTTCTGCACTTGTTTGTATTTTCCTTGAGCAATAGAATATTTTATAGTTTCTTTAGTTCCTAATGCCAAGAAGCCAAGAACAGAGAGACTTTCATCAAATAACTTGACGGCTCTGGTCTGCAAATCATTATCAAAATAAATTAGTACATTCCGACAAAAAATCATATCAAATTCATTAAAGGATGTATCGGAAACGAGATTATGCTGAGAGAAAACCATTTTATTTATCAAGTCTTCACTAAATTTTGCATTGCCGTAATTAGCAATGTAATAATTAGAAAAATCTTCTTGTCCGCCAGAATCTCTGTAGTTTTCAGAATAGTCTTTCATCATTCGCAATGGGAAAATTCCTTTTTTTGCGGTTTCTAAAACCTTTGAATTAATATCAGTCGCATATAGAATTGATTTGTGTAATAATCCAGCTTCTTTCAATAAAATTGCCATAGAATACACTTCTTCCCCACTCGAACAACCAGCATGCCATATTCGTATAAAAGGTTTTGTTGCTAATATTGGTAAAATTTCATTTCGCAGTAATTTATAAAAAGAAGGATCTCGGAACATCTCCGTTACATTGACGGTTATTTCGTCAATTGCTCTTTTGTAATAATCAGCATCGTACTTTACTTTAGATAAAAAATCATAAAAACTAGAGAAACCATCTAAGTTCATTATTCGGTTTACGCGACGTTTTAGGGAAGCTCTAGAATATCCTCCTAAATCGAATCCATAATATTCGTAAACATCATTAATAAACGTTTCTAATTCAATGTCCTCTATCATAATCGCTTTAAATTTTAGATAAGGCTACGAGTAACTTATCTACATCCACTGGTTTTGAGATATAATCATCGGCACCGGCCTCAAAACATTTTTCTTTATCACCTGTCATCGCTTGAGCCGTAACTGCAATAATTGGTGTAGTTCCGCGAGAAGGAATTTTTTTAATTATTGGTATAGCATCATAGCCATCCATATCTGGCATCATCATATCAATCAAAACAGCATCAATAATTTCGTTAGTTTCCAGCAGTTTTATAGCTTCTTCCGCGCTCAAACAAGAGAGACAATCATAAGATCTTGCCCGCAAAGTGTTTACTAGTGCAAAAATATTCCTTGGATCGTCATCAATAATTAAGAGTCTTTTCTTATTCATATATTTAAATCAATTTTATATTAAACTTTATCATATAACCACACTCTCAACAAGGAAAGTAGCTGGTCGATATCTACAGGCTTCGTAATATAATCAGAAGCTCCTGCTCTAATGCATTTCTCTCTATCACCAGTCATTGCTTTGGCAGTAACCGCTATCAAAGGTAATGCTATGAATTTAGAATTATCTCTAATTTTTTCAGCAGTTTCGTAACCATCCATATTTGGCATCATCATATCTAGTAAAACAATATCTGTATCAGGATGTTCTGCTAACATTTTGATAGCTTCATTTCCATCAAATGCTGTTATTACATTCATTTTAAAAGATTCTAAAGCCTTAGTCAACGAATAGATATTTCGAACGTCGTCATCAACAATTAAAACCTTTTTATTCAAAAGAATATTATTCAGCTGATTCAACTTTCTATAATTTTCTTTTTTAGCATCAGTTCCTTTATTTTCTTCCATTAAGTGCAGAAAAAGAGAAACCTCATCTAACATTCTCTGGTACGAATGTGCCGTTTTTACAATAATTGAATCGGCATATTTTTTAATTTTAACTTCTTCTTTTAGCGACAAACTTTTCCCTGTAAATACAATTACTGGAAGATTTTCTAGTCCAGGACTTTTTTTAACTCCGTCTAAAATTTCATAAGCGTGCTTGTCAGGAATTCCCATATCCAGAATTACACAATCAATATCCTTATTATTTAATGCCTCTAGACCCTCTGAAACCTCACTTTTTATCTCCGAATTGATATTATGATTTTCTAAGAAGAAAGCCAAAGCTTTAGCATGTTTAGGATTATCTTCAATGATTAGAACCTTTTGTGATTCCTTATTTATAATATTTTCTATTCGAACAAAAACATCAGGAATTTTTTCAAAAGCAACTGGTTTATGAAGGAAATCAACTGCCCCGTGTAGTAAACTTTCTTGTTTTAATTTATGCGATGACATAATATGAACTGGAATATGCTTGGTCTGTGGATGATTTTTTATTTCTTCGAGTACTTCCCAGCCACTTTTTATTGGCAACTCAATGTCTAACAATATTCCAACTGGTTTGTATAAAATTGCAAACTTTAAGGCATAATCTCCTCGAACAGCCACGACAGTTTTATAGCCATTTTGCCTACTAAAGGCTAAGAGTGATTTTGCAAAATTCATGTCATCCTCTACAATCAAAATAACTTTATCTCCCACCAAAATGGAATTTCTATCATCCTCAATTTCATCTGGAATTATTGCAGAAATATATTTTTTCTTCGTTTCTTTTTCAGTAACAACACTTGTATCTACAATCTTAACCTCAGGTCTGGCAGCAATAATGACTTTTTTATTTTTGTTTACAAATTTTGGTAAGCAAAGTGTAAAGGTACTTCCTTCACCTTCTACACTATTCAATAGTATTTCGCCATCCAATAATTTTGCTAACTCTCTACTAATTGACAATCCTAAACCAGTTCCTCCATATTTTCGTTTGGTAGAGCCATCTGCTTGTTGAAAAGCCTCGAAAACAAGTGGTTGTTTGTCTAATGGAATTCCAATTCCTGTATCTTTTACAATGAAACATATTATTTTGTCATCATCTGTATTTGTTTTTATTTCTAGACTTACAGTACCTCTATTTGTAAACTTTAATGCATTCGAAATTAAATTTTTTAGAATCTGCTCTAATCGCATCTTATCTGTTTTAAGAATAACAGGAGCTTGATTTGAAATAATTTCGAAAATTATATTTTTTTCCTTAGCTACTTGCGTAAATAAACTAGATAAACCGTCCGTGATTTCTCTAGTGGTTACATCGATAAACTCTAGTTCCATTTTTCCAGCTTCAATTTTGGATAAATCCAAAATTTCGTCAATCAATGCTAATAAACTATTTCCTGAACTTTGAATCACTTGAGCAAACTCAATTTCTTCATTATTCATACTCTTATTATTATTTTCAGACAATAATCTACTTAAAAGCAAAATGGAATTCAAAGGTGTTCGTAGCTCATGTGACATATTCGCCAAAAACTCTGATTTATATCGAGTAGTAAGTTCTAAAGCTTCCGATTTTTTAAGAATCTCAGTGTTTTTTTCTTCTAATAAAATACTGCGTTCCGAAAGTTCTTCATTGGTTTGTTCTAGCTCTTCTTGCTGGACTCTCAACTCTTCTTCAGAGGCTTGTAATTTTTCAGTTTGCGTTTCTAACTCGGCATTCATAGATTCTAATTCGCTATGCTGAATACGTAGTTCCTCTGATTGTGCTTCTGTTTCTTCTAATAATTCCAGCACTCGTTTTCGATTTTGAGTAGATTTTAAAGCGATTCCTATGTTATTACTAACAATATTTAAAAATTCTAAATGCAAATCAGAAAAACCGTGAATACTAACTAATTCTAATGCACCTTCTACTTTATTATCTATTAATGGAAGTGCTACAATATGACTAGGTTTTATTTCACCCAATGCGTAATTGATTTGAATATCTTTTGAAGGCACCGCTTTAAGCTCTAAAAGTTTTCCAGAGACAATCGTTTGCCCTATCAAACCATCTCCTTTATTAATGCGTTCTCTATTTTTCGATGGAATATAACTATATCCAGCTTTTGCATAAAGTACATCGCCTTCCAGAACATAAAAGGCTCCTGCGCTACTATTTGTGTATTCACATAAATACTCTATAACATCTTTTGATAATTCCTGCAAAGATTTATCCCCTAACATTACATTATTAAGATTGGCAATACCAGTTTGTAACCACTCTTTTTCTGATAATAATGTAAAAGAACTTTTTAATGAAGAACTCATGTCATTCAAAGAATCTCCAACGCTTCCTAATGCATCTGCCTTACTGTCGCTAACACGTATGTCATAATTACCTTGAGCAATATTAACGGCAATAGTGCTAATTGCTTCAATCCTTTCCGCTGTTTCTTTATCTTTTTGTTGCAATTCATGTTGTAATTTTACACGTTCGGTAAAATCTTTTAAAATTCTTATTAAAAAGATGATGGAGATAAAAAACGCAATAATAAAGGCTACAATAATTAAAATTAAACTATAACTACCATAATTTTGTGAGTTTTGATTTCTCTTTTTTAATAGTGACTGTTCATTATTTTCTATGCTTTTAAAATAACCTCTCAATGCACTCATCAACTCTTTCCCTTCATTGAGGTCAAATGATATAGTTTGCTTTCCAAGGCGTTTTTTTACAATTTGATTGTTCAAATATTTAAAATAATTCACTCGAAGAACTTTTAATTCCTTTAATGATTGCTGCTGTATCGTATTATCAATAGTCAAAACATCTAGTTTATTAAAATAGGAGTTTGATTCATTTTCCGCCTTCATGTACATATCAACAAATTGCTCATTTCCGGTAATCAAAAAACCACGCATACTAGTTTGAGCATCTGTAAGAATAGCTTCTGCTTGATTTACATTATAAATAATTTCTTGAGTATGATTTACCCAATAAACACTTTCTAATAGTTTTTTTATACTAACATAAGAAGCCGTAGAACTGACTATCAAGACCACTAATGAAATGGCCGAACTTATTAATAAATTCCTTTTAAAATTACTTTTCATAAATTGAAGTCTAATTATTTTGAATGTCTTGTTGTAGTGGCAAAATCATAATAAAACTGGCTCCTTTGCCTAATTCACTTTTTGCAGTAATCAACCCGTTATGTTTTTCCATTATTTTTTTTGAAATAGCCAATCCTATTCCTGTTCCTTCATATACGGAGCGATCATTTAAACTTTGAAAAATAACAAAAATTCGATCTAAATAAATTTCATCAAAGCCAATCCCGTTATCTGAAATAATAATTCGACAAAATTTCCCTTCACCATCAGTTTCTGCGTCAAATTCTCTTGTTTTAATTAATTCTGAAGTGATTTCGATAGTAGGCACCGCTACATTTCCAGAAAACTTAAGAGCGTTTC
>CBDUEE010000170.1:0-6149 GCA_965366105.1 uncultured Flavobacterium sp.
GACTTATACTGATTAGAACATTGTTAAATAGGGAAAATGTAATAATTTTTTTGATTTAAATTTTGTTATTATCATTGGGTTTCGGTCTCAATATAATATTCTTGCTCTAAACCTTTCTTTTCTATATTAATGATTTCCAATAAGTATAAAATTTTTACTTCCTGAATGGTATTTATTTTGAAATTTAGTTTTTGAGTATTAAATCTTTCTCTATTTCCATTTTTTATTAAAGCAATTTTAATATTTTCAGGAACGAAAAACGTCGCCTTTTGTGATAAATGCTTTTTGTATTCATTCAAATAAATCCCAATGCCGGCAATATCAAAATCTCCAAAATGCAAATAGTTGTTTGGAATAGATTGCAACCATTTTATTAAATCTTTGTTTTGATTTTGTGGATAACGTGATACGAATAGCGGATTTAAATCTTTAAATAAGTGTTTTTGATCTTGAATCTGACTGAAATTTTTGGCATTTTCAACTCCTATAATTGTGATGTTTTCTGGTATTTTAAATGTTTCGTAATCATAGATAAAGAGAAAACTACCCCATGCTGGATGAATGGTTAATTTTTGATTATTTAGTTCGGCAAAAATTGGATCGTAGCAGTTTACCAAAAAACCTTTAAAAGCTCTTTCTTTTGATTTTTTTGAATCACTGGTAATTTTTACAGATTCGGCACGACTAGAATTCTTGTTTTCTAATAGTAAAATATAGTTTTCCAAATCATTGATTTGCAATTGATTTTCTAAATAGATGCGTAAATTATTTTCGTTTAATAACTGTAACTGTTTTTTATGTTTTCCTTTTCTGAAAATGATATTCTCCCTTACTAAATCGTCGATTAACTTGCTTTTAGCAGTGCTGTCGGCAATCGTTTCTCCATTGATTAGTTGTACTATTATTTTTGCTATTTTTAAAGTTAATTCCATTAATTAAGAATTTTTGCATCTACTTTTACCAAACGATTTATTTGTGTAATGTATTTTTTCGCTTCTGTTTTCGATTGCTCTTTCCCCAGTTTATAAGTGTATTTATAATCAGTCGCATTTTGACTTGTTGGTGAACCATTGATTAATAAAATGTTTCTTTCATTGGCAAAACGCAGAATACCTTTTACATTATTGGGGTGAAGTCGTCCTATTTCGTCCATCATACAATGCAATTTAAAGTCTTTGAATTGTTTGGAAGCACTTTCTTTAAAAACATTCAGGAGTAAAATATTAATCATTGCCTTTACTAAAACGTCGGTTCCTTCACTTCCTACGTTGGATAATTTTTCTACCCAACCCGAATCATTGTCATTTTCTACAATTCTAAATTGCAAATCAAAAGATTCAGATAAAGTAAGCGAAGTGTTTTTAGATTTCCCCAGTTCATTAACTAATTGTTTTAATAATTCTACCGCTTTTTGATTTTTCGAATTGGTATCAGAACCGGTAAACAAATTGGATTCTCCTAATAGTTGACTATTTTCGTCATTAAATTCTTTAATTTGAATGAGTAATTTTACTATTGGATTAGAACTTTTTTGCGTTCTCATTTCCATTTCTTTAATGGCTTGGACAAAATTTTTGTTTACAAAATCGTCATTTATTTTTCTTATAATTTTTTCAATCTCGGCTTCTTTGGAGTTGAGTTCAGTAGTTTCTCTGCCAATTAAACGTATAATATTGGCAAAGCGTTCATTGACTCTTTTTTCAAATTCATTTATTTTATCGGCTTCAATAAATTCTTTTAGACCAGATGCAAAATCTAAAAATTCTGAATCTTCATTTAATTTTACTTTAAAACTAAAAATATTATGTTCAGCAAAGTTTCCGTTGAACGTATTTATAGCCTGCTGTAATTCTTTGAAGGTTTCTATCCCTTTATAATGCTTGTCATTTATTTCAGATATAATTGAAATAGCGGTTTTGCTGTCTTTGCTTTCATTAATTGGATCAGAGAAATAAAGTAGAATACTTGTGTATGTTTCCGACTTCTTAAATTCTAGAAACTTATTTTCATCTTCTTGAAATTCAGTAATTTTTGATAGAATTTTTTCAACAATTTCTTTTTGATTCCGATGTTTTTGGTCTAGTTTATTTGTTTGCATTTTATATTCAGAATCGAACGTATTTTGCTTTTTTTCTAAACTTATTTTATTAGCTTTCAATTCAGGAATTGTATCAAAAAGTTCTCTTTTATCTTTCTCGTATTCAAAAACGACACGTTCATTATTGGTAATAAAATCAAGAGATTTCAATAATTCCGTTAATCGAATAGCTATTTCATCAAGTCTTTTTGTATCGGCGCCTTTGTGTTGTAGTTCAGACGTTTGTTGTTTTTTGAGTTCCAAAATGCGAGTTTCTGACTCTTTTTTGTTTATCGAAATAGCATTTGCTATTTCATTAATTTTGACGTCCTTTTTATTGTTTAAATTTGCTGTTTCGGTATCTCTTTCTTTTTCTTTTAAATTGATTTTTCTATCAATTCCTTTTTTGATGAGTTCTATTTGTTCTTGTGCCTTAATTTTTTGTGAAACAATTTTATCTAACTCCTGATCCAAGTTTTGTAAAATCGTTTGTTTTTCGGTTTTAGATTTTTCAATCCACTCATTCAATTCAATTTTGTTTTTCGAAAGCTTCTCTTCCGATTGTATTTTAATATATTCGTTTTCTGAAGTAGTTTCTTTAAGCTCTCTTAGTTGTTTTAAAAATTTAGCTTTAATTTTCAGTAAACTAGACTCTTTATTGGTATTAATTTGATCAATTGTTTTGTGAATTTCTTCGATTTTTAGTTGATGGTCCTCAATTTCAAAATTGTATTCCTTTACTGTTTTTATTCTGCTGTTTAAAGCATTTAAATTTAGTTCTATGCCGAAAAACGTATTGGCTTTGCTATCAATTAATTTTGGGTTTAAGTCTGAATTAAAAAGCACATTATCTTCGTCAATTACTTTTCCTATTGTATTTTCCCAATTTGGTATTGTATCATTTAACCAACCATAAAGTGAAGATTTGCTTTGCTTAATCTTGTTTTCAATGACGTCAATTTTTACAGTAATCTTTTCACTTTTGTCTTTTTCCTTTTCAATGGTAATAGTAGTACTGTTTTCGATTTGATTTGTTTCTAAATCCCATTCTTTACGAATGTTATCCGTTTTGTTTTTTGAATCCAAAAGGATTGAATCTGAAAGTAATATTCGATTTTCTAATACTTTTTTTTCTTCTTTGCGCTTCTCAATTTCATCTACAAAAAAGGTTTGATGCTTTAGTTCTGCTTTTTTGTTTTTAACGCGATTTTCTTCGTTTTGAATACTATTTAATTCGTTATTAGCCTTTTCTTTTTCGTCTTTATTGTCAACCCTAATTTGAGAAATTAACGATTGATACCTATTGATCAATGCTGTTTTAGCATCACTAAAGTCACTTTGGATTTTATTGGTTTCGGCGTTTTGAGTATTTG
Source organism: uncultured Flavobacterium sp. (assembly GCA_965366105.1). Taxonomy (GTDB): domain Bacteria; phylum Bacteroidota; class Bacteroidia; order Flavobacteriales; family Flavobacteriaceae; genus Flavobacterium. The sequence continues at coordinate 3,451 of CBDUEE010000170.1, forward strand.
TATATCCCCGATTTTGGTTTTGAATCTGCGCGATCAAAGCATCATATTTCTGACTGATCAGCCCAAAGGAAGAGGTTAGGATGTTTTTTTCTTCACCCAATTTCTTTTGTTCATTGTTCAAAGTGTTTTTTTGAGCTACTTTTTGAATTAAATCAGAAATGTTTTGGTTACTATATTCTGTTTGTTTATCACTTGCTTTCGCTAATACTTTCTTGATATAATCAATCTCTGAAACTATTTTTTGTTCTCTTTTTAAATGAAGATCTTGTAAGTTTTCTTTCTTCTTATAAATTAAATGGAGCGTACTGTTTTCACTTGTAAAACTTGATACTACTATTGGTTTTTGACTTTCTATAAAAGCCATTCTAGACTGTAAATTTAAAGCCAATTCCTTTTTTTCTCTATTTAAATAATTGAAAACGCTGTATTTGTTGATAACTCGTTCTGCTTGATAACGAACAATAATTTGACCTTTTTTGTTTTTATCAAACCATCTTTTAATATCATTAATTTGAGTTTCAAAATCGCGCAAATGACTTTTCGAATAATTTTCAATATCTATAATAAATTCCTCTTCATTCAAAGAGTTTATAATGGTGTCTTTAATGAATTTTGCCTCTAAATTGGAGTTAAGCAATACATTTTGGATTGTTCTGGGGATGTTTTGATATTGCTTACTTTCGATTAAAGCATATTTTCGGAAATCGGGATTTAATCCTTTATTGTCTCCATAAATGATTCTACGAAAATCTTCATAACTTGTAATCAATGAAGTATAATGGATTTGTTTCCCAAAAGAGTTTCTAATTTTATCCCAACTTTCAAATGCTTTGTTGTCTGTATCAACAAAATTTTCTCTTTTGTATTCGGAATTGAAAAATCGATAAGCAACCTTGCCGTTTACTTTGTAGGCTAATACACAAAACGGAACATTATCTTTAACAACTTCATAAATAATATAAGAATTTTGATATTCAAAATAATAATCGTCAAAACCTTTTTTCTCTCTTGGAATACCCAATTTCGTTTTATTAGCATTGTAAAAAAACAAAATGGCGCGAAGCAAAGTACTTTTGCCAACACCTTGTGTACCTATTAAATGCGTGTTTCCATCTAATTCAATTTCCTTATATAGAATTGAGGCACTGTTTATAAAAACTATTTTATTCAGGTATCTCATTTTCTATTGCTTCAGGGATATTAATAGTAGTAATGATGTCTTTTAAGTAATTGAAAGAAGTTAAAACTTTGTAGGTTTCAGACAGTTCATTTTCAAGTGTAATGAAATTTTCTTTTTCCAATCTTTCGATTATTTTTTTAACTCGATCCGTATAGTTTTTTTGATCACCACTTATTTTTTTAAGACTTTCTAATTTTGTTTTTAAGTCGGCATTGTTTTTTAATTGATTCACAATATCTGCTGGTGAAAACCGAAAGCCAACATCAAACGAAGAATCGAAAGTTTTAAAAAAATCTAGAATATAAATCCAATTAAAAGCTTTTTCTAATTTCCTCTCTAAATCAACATTGTTTTCAACACGGCTAAAATAAAAATATTCGTTTCCTTACTCTAGAATGTAATTGATTTGATAAAAATACTCGTATAAATCTTCAAAGGTGTTTTGATCTTCAAGGATTTTATATAATTTTTGAATGTTTTCATTTGGGCTGTTTGAACAGATAAACTGCCCTCGGCGAAGCACGTCAAATATTTCGGAAGTATATTTTGTAATCATAAATATTATTTTGAATATACGATGGCGTATTCTATGCCATTGGTTTTTTTGAAATCATCTTCTATTACTAATTCTTGTTCGTATTGAGAAATAATTTGACAAAATAGGGTTACTCGTTCCTCAAAATCAACTTCTTTAAGAAAGTCATAATGGAGTATAAAGTTGAATAGATTATCGCTGGTTGCAACAAATTTATTTCTAATTTCTTCCAAATTGATCATTATTTCATTTTCAATAGTACTTTCAAGGTAATCATCCGATATTCGATCGGCTAATATTGGTTTGTACTGCTTTCTGTTTTTATGATTTTTTGCAACTTTTTTAATTGCTTCAAAAGCTTTTTCGCTTTCTCGAAGGAAATCTAAGGATAAATTTAGGGGTTCAGTTATTCTGGTTTCAAAAATAACTTGATTTTTGGAGGCTATTATTTGTTTAATGTCCGTTTCGGCTTCAATTGTAAAATGATCTTTTAAATGTTTTAATTTGCGGAGTTTTTCTAAAAACTGTCCTTGATGTTTTATTTGATTGAGGTAATCAATAATTTGTTTTTCTATTTCAATCAAGTTATGAGAACATTCTCCCAATTGGTGTTTTAACTCAATAATAATTCTGTTTAACTCTTCATCTAAAGCTCTGTTAAAAAAAGAGATTTCATCTTCATTAATCAGTTTTAAGGTATGATTTATGAGGGTCTCAATAACTTTTCTTTTCATGTCTAGATTTTCTAACTTTAGCTGTTTGTTTTTATAATTAGCTTCGTTCTTAAACGTGTTCTCGATATTCCTTCTCAAATCCACTACACTTCGAAGTGTAATAATTCCCATTTTACGGAACGTTTTTTTTATAAATCGTAGGTAAATGTATTTTTTGTTTTCGTTATTTTCGTTTAAAAAATAATCAATATTTTCCCTAATATTTTTGATGTTTTCATCAATATAAGACAAGTTAATTTCCTCATTAACA
>CBDUEE010000171.1:0-6084 GCA_965366105.1 uncultured Flavobacterium sp.
TTACCATGGATGTTAACGGGGTAGCTTTGACCAATGTCTTTCAGATTATCGAAGATCAAACTGATTTTCATTTCTTTTATAATCGTTATGAATTGAATGGTAATCAAAAAATTGATTTAAATGTTGATAAAAAACAAATAGTTGATGTATTAGGGAAACTATTTACAAATACTAATATTTCATATCAAATTTTAGGCAACCAGATTATTCTTAAAAAAGTAGAAAAAAATACAATTGAAACTATTTATTCTGTTGCTGATCAAAAGCAGTTAGAAGGTATTGTTACTGACAAAGCAGGCTTGCCTCTTGTGGGTGTTTCTATTTTGATCGAAGGAACAAAAGTGGGCACACTAACTGATTTTGATGGTAAATTTAAATTGAATGCTGATGCTACTGGAAGAATTTTGCTTTTTTCACATTTGGGTTATGAGTCAAGACGGATTGCTTATGCAGGTCAGTCTCTTTTAAAAGTAGTGTTGCAAGAAGAATTGAATGAACTTCAAGAGGTAGTACTCGTAGGTTATGGTAAACAAAAAAGAACTGAATTTTCAGGAGCTGTTTCATCAGTAAGTGCTAAGGATATTGTTCAAGCATCTACAGGAACCATAGGCTTTGATAGAGCTTTAGGAGGATTAGTAAAAGGAGTTCAAGTGTCTCAAAATACCGGTCGTCCAGGTGCGCCAGTTCGTATTAATATTAGAGGAATAACTTCACCATTGTCTTCAGTAGGTGGCGGATTAAACCAACCTTTGTTTGTAATTGATGGAGTACCATTTAATGTGGATGCTTTACAAGGAGCTAATCCATTATCCACTTTAAATCCTAATGATATTGAGAGTTTTGATGTATTGAAAGATGCTGGAGCAACTTCTATTTATGGGTCTCGTGGTGCTAATGGGGTTATTATCATTAAAACTAAAAGAGGTAAAAAAGGGCAAGCACCAAGAGTAAATTTCTCCTATGCTACAACATTAGCACAACCTATTAAAACCGTATCGGTGTTGGATGCAACTCAGTATAAAAATTATTATAATTTGATGTTGTCCAATAGTGTTGATGCGATGAACAATGGTCAATTAGATCCTTTCGTTTCATTTGATTTTGCAGAGATTGCTGATGTAGATTTAGATTTTGGTACTTTCACTGTTAATTCTAATGGGATGAGACCAGATTACTTTGGAACTTCAAATACGAATTGGAACAAACAAGTTTTTAGATCTATGGCGGTTACTAAACAAGCTAATTTAAGTTTGAGCGGTGGTAGTGATAAAACCAATTATAATTTTAGCACTTCATTTATAGATCAAGAAGGCTTGACTGTTAATGATAACATGAAACAATATAATTTAGGTCTTTCGATGGACACTGATGTTACTAATTTTGTAAAATTTGGAACCTCGATTAATATTGGCCATACTGAAGAAAAAAATGGAGATAATGATGTATTAAATCAATATACTGTAAATACATCTATCGCTCGTGCACGTCCAGATTTAGCACCAAGAGATGCTAACGGAAAATTAGCTGGACAGCCAGATTACCAAAATGGTTTTATGACCTTAGAGCCTAATCCTTTAATGCGTTTAAGTAATAAAACGAATAATAAAGCGTATAATTTTATTGGTAGTGCTTATCTTGAAGTGGAGCCATTAAAAGATTTGAAACTGAAAACGGATGTGAATGCCTCTGTGTTTTATAATAAAAACAGTTCTTTTATTCCAAAAATTGCTCAGACTGATTATTTGTTTTTTCCAAGGGACTCTTTCTTAAATGAAGCGGATGGTTTAGTGTCTAACATTACGACTAATTTAACAGCAAATTACAGTTTTTTAATATCCAATCATAAATTCGGTTTATTAGCTGGTGCTGCTTGGGATCGTACGAGCTTTAATAATTCAAATCATTTTTATACTGGTTTTCCAGATGATGAAATTCTGATAAATGCGAATTCTGCAAGAGCGGTACTTGGGTATTCAAGTGTTCGTTTAGAAACAGGATTGTATTCCTTGTTTTCTCGTTTGAATTATACCTACAAAGATTTGTATAATGCAACTTTGAATTTTAGAACGGATACTTCTTCAAAATTTGGTCCAAATAACAAAAGAGGGTATTTTCCATCTTTGTCAACAAGTTGGAATATTTCTAATGAAGAGTTTTTATACGGAGTTGAGGATATAAGTAGTTTGAAATTAAGAGCAAGTGTGGGTAGAGTTGGATCTACTAACGTTTCTGACTTTGCATATCTACAATTTTTTCAAAATCAACCAGGAAGTCTTTACAATGGTGGTTCAGCTATAATGCCTGATAATAATTTTCCAAATCCAAATATTGGTTGGGAAACAACTGACGAAGTTAATTTAGGTTTAGATTTTGGATTTTTTAATAATAGATTAAAAGGGAGTTTTGATATTTATGATAGAAAAACTACTGGTGCTTTAGTAAAAACACCTATTCCTTTTGAATTAGGTCCTAACTCTTACTTTTCGAACTTTATGGATGTTTCTAATAAAGGTATTGAGGTTAGTTTAGGTGGTGATATTATTAGAAGTGAAGATTTTGTATGGTCTACTAACGTGAACTGGTCATTAAACAGAAATAAGTTAGTAAAATTAAACGGAGCAAGCATCAATCCTTACCAATTGGATTTCTTTATTGAAGGTCAGCCAGTTGGAACTATTAAAGGATATAAAGTAGCTGGAATTTTTCAATCTCAAGATGAAGTAGATGCGTTAAATAATGCATCACCTACAGGGCTTTATGATAAAATGTCAACTACGGTTGGAGATTTTAAAATGATAGACACCAATGGTGATGGTCAAATAACGGCTGATGATAGAGCAGTAATTGGTAATATTCAACCAAAATTCTTTGGTGGAATTTCAAATACATTCGCCTATAAGAATTTTAGTCTTAGTGCATTATTCCAATATTCAGTAGGAGCTAAATCAATTTGGAATGCAATTCCTATAAGTACGCTAAATTCATTGGGAGAAAACAAGTATAGTGAATATGCTTTAAATACTTGGACTCCTGAAAATCCAAATGCGCGTTATGCAAAAACGGTTTATACAGATCCTTCTGCGAATGGAAGAACATCAGATAGATATGTTTACGACAGCTCTTATTTAAGATTAAAAAGCATGCAGTTTAGTTATAATTTCGATCAAAAAGTGCTAAACAAAATTGGAATTGATAAAGCATCATTAACACTAACTGGTACAAATTTATTGACTTGGACAAAATGGCCTGGAATTGATCCTGAAACTTTCTCAGAAAGAGGAAATATTACAGATCAAGTAAGTAATGAAGATCCATACCCATTGGCTAAATCATTCTCTTTAGGAATTCAATTACAATTTTAAATTTATCAACAGATGAAACAATATATAAAAAAAATTAAAACCGTTTTATTTTTGGCACTTGCAACTAGCATTACAAGTTGCAGTATTGATGATATAAAACCATTTAATAAATTAACCCCTGAAGATGCAGTAAGAGACGAAGCCTCGGCTCAATTAGTACTAAATGGTGTTTATAATTCAGGAAGAGCGTTTGATGTTAACTTTTTCCCTTTGCATTTAGCGGCTTTGGGTAATGAAGGTACTTTTTCAACTGGTATTAGTGGTAGTAAAGGTTTCAATACCAATGAAGTTCCAGTGGATAATATCTATTTGACTAATTTGTACAATGGTCATTACAAAACTATTAATTCTTGTAACTTTTTAATTCAAGAATTAGAAGCAGGAAAGGCTATTGGTATCTCAGAAGAAAGAAAAGGAGAAATGCTTTCTGAAGCTAAGTTTCAAAGAGCTTTTGCTTATTTTAATTTACTTCGCTATTTTGGAGAGTTTTATAATTTAAACTCTACTTATGGAGTAGTTTTGAGAACTGAGTTCTCAACAACGCTTGACGCAAAACCAAGAAATACAGTAGCAGAAGTTTACAAACTAATTGAAGAGGACTTGCTTTTTGCTTCGGATAAAGGACCTATTTATATAGACCACTTCTATACGGGGAGTCTTGCTGCAAAAGCTTTATTATCTAAAGTATATTTATACGAAGGGAAATTTACTGAATCTGCAACTTTAGCTGATGATGTGATCAGCAATGGTCCCAATGAAGGATATGAGTTAGAATTGAATTATGCTGATATTTTTGCAAAAAGTTTTAGATCTTCAGAAGTTATTTTTGCACCATTTACTGGTCCAGATAATGAAGGTAAAACAGCGATGTATCAAGTAAATAGAATGAAGTCTAGCAATACATTTAAAACGTTGGCTGATGTACAAAAAGGCACTTCAAATGATGGAAGTTTAGTAGGTTCTGGTTCTGGTTTCGACCCTCGTTATGCATTCGCTTATTCTGATAACACGAAAAAAGGGAACGGAAATGGTAAATATCCATTTGCAGACAACCAACAATCTCAAGGTAATACATTATATCACTTGCGTCTTGGTGAGATTTATTTAATCAAAGCGGAAGCCGAAGCGAGAAGAACAGGCGGAGATCTTGATATTGCATTAGAAAGTCTTAACGATATTAGATTTCGTGCAGGAGTAGATTTAAAAACTCTTTCTGATAAAGCGACTTTATTAAATGACATCCGTGAGGAAAAATTACTAGAACTTTTCTTTGAAAATGGAGAAAGTTGGTTTGATATTGTTCGTTATGTTAATCTTGGAAATCTTACAGCTTCATCTGCTAAAGCCAGTTTAGTTTCTCCAAATCAATTTGTATTACCAATACCATTGCAAGTAATTGCCGGTAATAAATTTATAATTCCAAACAAAGGTTATTAATCCTAACCACTTAAAGTGAGAGTGCTTAAAAAGCGTTGAATAAATTCTATTCTAACTAATTTAGTACTCTCCTTTTTTTCTATTAATTTTTTAAAAACCAAAAGATGAAAAATGTATTTTTGATCGCATTATTAGTAGTTTTGCTTTCTTGCCAAAAAGTTATGCCACCTAAAGATTATGTGGTTTTACACGGAAAAATTGAAAATCCAACAGAAGGATTGGGTTTAAGATTCTATAATCCCACCACTAGAAAATCTTTTACAATTAAAGTAGAAGCTAACGGTGTATTTAGAGACACTATAAAATTAGAAAAAGCGGCGTATTATAATGCAGTTTACGGAAATATTTTTGCTGCTTATCTAGCTAATGACATGGATTTAGAAATTAATTTTGATGCTAAAAGTCTTTCGAAAACTATCGTTTTCAAAGGAAAAGGTGAACATGAAAATACGTTCCTACGATTTAGAGCTAAATTAGAAGGCGGTTTAATGGGAGCAGATTACAAAGCTTTCTTGAATGTTGAAAAGCCAAACTTTGATTCTAAAATGAAAAAATTCAGTGACGAATTTAAAACTGAATTAGATCAGAAAAAATACACTTTAGAGACTGATTTCGTTACGGCTCAATTAGTATACTTAGAGGAGTTTAATAAAGGAATGGCTATAAATTTTGTTGAGGAAAAAAGAAATAATAGTGAATTAGGAGCTGGTAAACAATCACCAGATTTTAAAAATTACATCAATCATGATGGTGGAAAAACTTCACTTTCTGATTTTAGAGGAAGCTACGTTTTTATTGATGTTTGGGCAACATGGTGCGGACCTTGTAAATACGAATTTCCTTTTATTGGAAAAGTAGAAAAAATGTATCACGGTAAAAACATCAAATTTGTAAGTATCTCAATTGACCGTTTGAAAGACGAACAAAAATGGCGTGATATGATTAAAAAAGAAGGTTTAGTTGGAATCCAACTTTTAGCGGATAAAGAAATTGCATCATCATTTATTGCGGGTTATTATATTCAAGCAATTCCTCGTTTTATCATCTTAGATAAAGAAGGAAAAATAATAAGCTCTGATGCACCTAGACCTTCAGAACCTGAATTACAAGATATATTGAATTCATTAGATATGTAATTTAAGTATTAGTAGTGATTACAACAATCTAAAGAATGTGCTTTAAAACTTCATTCTCTTAAATTGTAATGGCTCATATTTTTATTTCTGTTTTGGAAGTTAATTTGTTCTACAGAAAACCATAAGTCTGCTAATCCCTTGTTTGCGTG
>CBDUEE010000172.1:0-6074 GCA_965366105.1 uncultured Flavobacterium sp.
AAAGAATACCAGAAAAACTCCCAGAAAAAACAAACCAATTCTCTTGATTATTTTTCTAAAATTTTCTGTTTTAAAATATGTTTTGGTACGCGGCCAAAATTCATTCATACGTGCTACATTACTATTTAGAATACAAGGTAACAAAAAATAGTAACTTATGAACTTATTCCTACTAAAAGAGGTTTGTTGTTCGTTTTGCAAATGCAGGTTTTAATGTTGTTCTTTATAGTGACTAACATTAAAAGTAAGTAGCACTATTTTTTGAAGATAAAAATGCTAGTAATCCTATTGTTTAATTGCGTTAAAGGCTAGAAATGATTACATAATCTAGTAGTATAATTGCATAATTTTTAGATATTTAGATGTTCTTTTAACAATTTTAATTCTTTTAGGATATAGACATGAAACGCAAACTATTCATTATAAATCACTTATAATTAATTCTAATATTAAACTGAACTATCAATTTAATATTTTATTTTCAGCTTATAAATACTCCCGATTTCAAATCCGTAATACAACACTAGATTTGATGTATTTTTGTACATCATTTAGTGAATTCTTTACGAATTAAAATTTGAGCTATGAAAAAAATATCTACTCTTATATTACTCCTTTCTTTCGCAGTATTATTTATTGCTGTTTCCTGTAAAAAGAAAATTGAAAGTCAATCTACAGTAATTACAACAACTGTAAATACTCTTGAAGTTGCTTTTGACAGTACACAGATCAAAACTTTTTTTGCAAAATACCCTAAACTTATTGAATATCAAGATGATGTAGAAAAATTGTACCGCAAACATCAATTTCATTATGTTTGGTTTGACAAGGATGGACTCAACGAATTTTCTGGTTTATTGTACAACAAAGTGAATAATTTAAGTTCAGAAGGAATAGAAACGGTAATTCCTTACAAAGAAAAATTAGATACGATTTATAGCAATCCCGAAAATTATAAAAAGGCAAATGTAGAGACAGAGCTATTGAGTTCTTCGCTATACTTTCTTTATGCAAATAAAGTATATGACGGTATCGACAGTCAAAAAACGAAAGACTTGGGATGGTTTTTACCTCGAAAAAAACAATCGTATGTGCATTATTTAGATTCTTTGTTAGTAAACCCCTCTTTAATTAATAAAGAAGAAAAAGGCGTTATCAAACAATATTATCTGCTTAAGGATGTATTACAGAAATATCAAAAAATAGAGAAAAAAGGCAGTATCGAAACAATTGTTCTGGATCCCAAAATAAAATCATATAAACCTGGAGACAGCTCGGTAACAATTGCACAAATAAGAAAATATTTATTTATCACCGAGGCAATAGCAAGTGATTCTAAGAGTAATGTGTATGATGGAGAGTTAGAGACCGGAATTTTGAACTTTAAAAAGAGTAGTGGCAACGCTGTCAATACTACAATTTTACCCCAACATATCAAATATATGAATATACCTATTGCGCAACGCATCAAAACCATTATGGTTAATATGGAGCGTTGCAGATGGATATCCAATGACATTACCAAATCAAAAGAATTAATTATTGTAAACATTCCCGCCTACGAACTCACTTTTTTTAGAGATGGAAAACCAGAATTACGCTCCAAAGTTGTTGTGGGAAGAATTATGAATAAAACTGTTATTTTTAGTGCCCCTATGAAATACATTGTGTTTAGACCGTATTGGAATATCCCTACAAGTATTTTAAAAAAAGAAATCCTTCCTGGTATTGAGAAAAATCCAAATTACTTGGAACAACACAATATGGAGTGGAAAGATAATTTTGTAAGACAAAAACCTGGAGTAGCAAATTCATTAGGATTAGTAAAATTTTTATTTCCTAATTCGAATAACATTTATTTGCACGATACGCCCTCAAAAAGTTTATTTAACAGAGAGGATCGCGCTTTTAGCCACGGCTGTATTCGGGTGGCCAAGCCAAGAGAACTTGCTGCAATGATTATGAAAAACGATAAAAATTGGGATGCTAAGAAGATTGATGCCAAAATGGATAGCGGTGATGAATACTGGTACACTCTTAAAAATAAAATCCCAGTTTACATAGGTTATTTTACTACTTGGGTAGATACTGAAGGCGTAATTCATTTCTATGATGATGTGTATAAAAGAGATGATAAATTAGCATCAATATTATTTGAAAACAAAGTACAAGAAAACAAAATCGAATAATTCCGATTTAGTTAACAGAAATTGGAAAATATAAACCCTAAAATACAATTGAAATAATAGTATCAAAAATATTTTAACTTAGTTTAAAAACTGAGCTCAGATAAAATTATTTTTTATTATTTCAAATAGCAAAAGTTTTTGAAGGTAAAATAAAAAGAAACAAAAAATGACATTATCTTTTGAAAGACAATGTCATTTTTTTGTGTTTCCCAACAAGGAACTATTTAATAGGTTTTCTTTTTTTCGAAAGAGGTCTCCAACACTTTTTTTATTTTATCTAATGCACCATGAAATGCTTTTTCAGTAGTATCAGCATGATTTGTAACCGCAACAGGTTGCATATTTATCGGACGCGCTTCAATAAGGCAACGCTTATCGTTGGTTCCTGATTTATCACTATTTTCATCACCAAGATGCACTTCTAAACGAGTTATCTTATCTTCAAAACGAGCTAAAGCAGTTTGTAATTCTTCTGAAATATATGCTTTTAAACGTGCGTTACCTTCTACGTTATTGTCTGTGTTGATTTGTACTGTCATGTTCTATTTATTTAATGTTTGTCTCTCAAATTTAACGAAACGGTTATCAAAAAACGACTGCATTAATAAAACATTGTGAAAAAAATTGAAAGAAAATAATGATTTTTCCGAAAATGAAAAAACAATGCTTATTGTATTTGTTTTAGAGTGTAAATTGGATAATATACTTCAGCTGTTTTAAAATTATAAATAGCTAAATCAAAATAAGAAAGCCATTGTACATAAAACAAAAAACGCCATTCTTACGAACAGCGTTTTATTGAAAACTAAAATTGTTTTAAGCAAAAGACCCTAGCCCTGATGGAAACGGCATCCCCCGCTTTTTAGCGGGGATACAGTGTACAGCAGGAAATAGCTCCTTAAAAAAGTAAAACTAACGAGAATTATTTTGACTCTGGCAATTTTTGAATGCCCATATTATAAAGTGTGAATGCTTGAATATCGACGTTTTCCTGAATAGTTGCTGCAACAGATTTTCCCGCTCCATGTCCTGCATTGATATCAATACGAATTAGAACTGGGTTTGTTCCTGCTTGCTTATCTTGTAATTCTGCTGCAAATTTAAAACTGTGTGCTGGTACCACTCTATCATCATGATCGCCAGTAGTTACCATTGTAGCTGGATATTGAATGTCTTTTTTTACATTGTGAACTGGAGAATAGCCTTTAAGATAATTAAACATCTCTTTGCTGTCTTGGGCTGTTCCATAATCATAAGCCCATCCTGCTCCAGCGGTAAAAGTATGATAACGCAACATATCCATTACGCCCACTGCTGGTAAAGCTACTTTCATCAAATCTGGTCTTTGTGTCATAGTTGCCCCTACAAGCAATCCGCCATTTGATCCGCCACGAATGGCAAGATATTGAGAAGATGTATATTTTTGAGCTATTAAATATTCTGCCGCAGCAATGAAATCATCAAATACATTTTGTTTTTGCATTTTAGTTCCTGCATCGTGCCATTTTTTTCCGTATTCTCCACCACCACGTAAATTAGGTACGGCATAAACCCCTCCGTTTTCCATCCAAACGGCATTGGCAATACTAAAACTTGGAGTTAAGCTAATATTAAAACCACCATAAGCATATAAAATTGTTGGGTTTTTTCCATCCAGTTTTAATCCTTTTTTATGAGTGATAATCATTGGAATTTTGGTTCCGTCTTTAGAGGTATAAAACACCTGTTTTGATTCGTATTGTTCACTCTTAAAATCTACTTTTGGTCGTTGATAAATGCTAGATATTCCTGTTTTTGCATCAAATGAATACGTAGAACCTGGCGTAATATAATTGGTAAACGAATAATAAAGTATATTCTCTTTTTTCTTACCACCAAAACCTCCTGCAGTTCCTACTCCTGGCAATTCGATTTGACGAATTAGTTTCCCTGAATAATCATATTGTTTTACTACCGAAACGGCATCTTGCATGTAATTGGCAAAGAAATAACCAGCACCCGTTGAAGTCGTTAATACGTTTTCTGTTTCTGCGATGAAGTTTTTCCAGTTGGCTGGTTTTGGATTGTTTACATCAACCGTTACAATGCGTTTGTTGGGCGCATTCCAATCTGTATCTATAAATAATTTTGTGCCTTCGTTTTCAATAATAGCATTACTGCTTTTGAAGTTATCAACGATAGTTACAATAGGACTATTGGCTTTTGTTAAATCTTTAATGTACAATTCGTTACCATAAGTAGAATTTGCTGCTGTAATTACCAAATAATGATTATCTTCTGTAACGCTTCCGCCAACATAACGGCGTTTTTTATCTGCCCCAAAAATAACCTTATCTGTTTTTTGTGCCGTTCCTAATTTATGAAAATACAGTTTGTGTTGATCTGTTTTTGCCGATAGCTCGCTTCCTTTAGGTTTATCATAACTAGAGTAATAAAACCCTTCATTCCCTTTCCAAGAAACGCCGCTAAATTTTACATCCACAATAGTATCTTCGATAATTTTTTGAGAGATTGCATCCATAATAATTACTTTTCTCCAATCACTACCGCCTTCAGAGATTGCATACGCTACTTTAGATCCATCTTTAGAAAAGTCTAAACCGCCAAGTGAAGTAGTTCCATCTTTAGAAAAAGTATTTGGATCTAGGAAAATAGTTTCATTTCCTTTGGCATCTTTTCTGTACAACACCGATTGGTTTTGCAAACCATTATTTTTATAGTAATACGTAAATTCACCTTCTTTGAATGGCGCACCTATTTTCTCATAATTCCATAATTTTTCCATGCGTGATTTTAGCGCATCTCGAAAAGGAATTTTAGACAAATAATCGTAGGTAACTTCATTTTGAGCTTTTACCCAAGCTCCCGTTTCGGCAGATTTATCATCTTCTAGCCATCGATAGGGATCAGCTACTTTACTATCAAAATAAACATCGACAGTTGTCCCTTTTGTGGTTTGTGGATATTTCATTGTAGTTGCTTTTTGATCTTGACCAAAAGTTGCCAATGTAGAAGACACAGCCATAATTAAAAAAGTTTTTTTCATTAGATTCTGTTTTAGGTTGTTACAAACATAGGAAAATTGTGCCTGCGGTTTGTATGTGAAAGTCTTAAATAAAACCAAAAAGCGCTTTCTTTTGAAAAGCGCTTTTTTTGTATTACTCTATAAATTAAAATTGATTCCCAAAACGATGTTTCGTCCTATATTAGGAATTCCATCGGTTTTAAGACGAGAAAGGTGTGCAATATATTTTTTATCCAGTAAATTATTACCGTTGATATTGACATCAAATAGTGTTTTTCCTAATTTGACTGTTCCACCCAAGCCTAAATTTACTAAAGTGTAACCGTTTGATTTTGTTTCAAAACCACTCACGTTTTTTTGATTAAAAGTACTCGAAACATTCAACGTAGCAAATCCTTCCTCCAACCAATTCTTAATTTTAAATTCGGTTCTAATAGTATTATCCCAATTATTAGCGGGAATTAATGGTAGAAAATCTGTGTTTTGTTTTTTACCTGTTACAGTTTCAAAACTAGTTTCAAAATGCAACCAATCGAGTGGATGTGGGTGTAAGTGCAAACCTATTTCTCCTCCATATAATTTGGCGTTGTCCTGAATATAATCAAAAACAAAGTTATTATCAATAATCGCTCCGGTTGCTGCAGTATAAATATAGTTGTTGATGTGGTTGTAAAATCCATTTACAAAAAACTCAAAATGGCTATTTTTATATTCTAAATTCACATCCGTTTGTACGTTTTGTTCCGTTTTTAAATCGCTATTTCCTACTTCGTAACGGTTTGTTCCTTCATGAACTCCATTAGAGGTTAACTCCGCTAAATTCGGTGCTCTAAATCCTGAAGCAATATTTAAACGCAAAG
>CBDUEE010000173.1:0-6068 GCA_965366105.1 uncultured Flavobacterium sp.
CTTATACAGTTCAGTATACTATCTGCGAGAAATTAAATCCAACAAATTGTAGTACGGCTACTGTTACGGTGATCGTTTCAGCTGCAGTAATCAAAGCAAATAATGATACTCCAACAGCTATTAATGGAAAAGATGGTGGCATTACTCCTTCTGTTTTAGACAATGATACGTTAAATGGAATTGCAGTCATCGCATCTGAGGTAAATTTAACGCCAATAGGAGTTTATCCTGCAGGAATCACGTTGAATCCTAATGGAACAATTACAGTTGCTACGAATACTTCAGGAGGCACTTATACAGTTCAGTATACTATCTGCGAGAAATTAAATCCAACAAATTGTAGTACATCTTCGGTGACACTAGTGGTAATAGCGGCAATAATCGAAGCCAAAGATGATACACCTGCAGCTATCAACATAAAAAATGGAGGGACAACCCTATCAGTTTTAGAAAATGACATATTAAATGGTGCGAAATTAAACCCTTTAGATATTACTTTAACACCAAAAGGAACTTATCCTTCAGGAATCACATTAAATGGTAACGGAACTATAATTGTTAAACCAAATGTCCCAGGAGGCGAATATAAAGTTCAATACATCATTTGTGAGAAGGCAAATCCGAATAACTGTAGTACGGGAACTGTGACGCTATTTGTAGCAAATCCTGTAATAGCAATTATCAAAACAGCAATTTTCAATGATGAAAACAAAGATGGTTTTGCACAAGCAGGAGAAACAATTTCATATCAGTTTTTAGTAACTAACACTGGGAATGTTGCCCTTACAAATGTAGTTGTTACCGATAACTTAAAGGGAATTGTTTTTACGGGTACTCCTATCGCACTATTGGATGTTGGTGTTTCGAACAATTATGCTTATGTTGCAACATACTCCATTACACAAGCAGATATTATTGCAGGATCTGTATCTAACCAAGCAATGGCAAAAGGAAGAGATATATATGGTACCGAAGTAGAAGATCTATCGGATGAAATAAGTCCTCTTGAAGATAGTCCAACAGTATTAGGTGTTTCGGGATGTAAAATAGAAGTATTTAATGCTATTTCATTAAATGGAGATGCTACTAACGAAAGGTTTTATATTCGAGGAATAGAATGTTATCCTGACAATACCGTAGAGATTTATAATCGTTGGGGAGTTCTAGTTTTTGAGCGTGATAATTATAATAATGAGGAACGCGTCTTTAAAGGATTCTCTGAAGGTCGTACAACAATTAAACAATCCGATGGATTACCATCTGGAACCTACTATTATATTTTAAAATATAAAGATAGTGACTCTAAAGCGTATCAAAAAGCAGGTTATTTATACCTAACTAAGTAATCGTTATACCAATTAAATGGCTTAGTAGATCAGCTAAGCCATTATAAAAGAAAAATAAATGAGAAAATTAATTTTAGTTTTTATACTTTTTTCAATTTCGGGTTTTGCACAGCAAGATGCGCAGTTTACACAATACATGTATAATACAATTAATATTACTCCTGCCTATGCCGGATCACGCGGTGCCATGAGTATCTTCGGGCTACATCGTACGCAATGGGTTGGATTAGAGGGAGCTCCCCAAACGAATAGTTTTTCAATAAATACTCCTATTTCTAATACCAATCTTGGTTTGGGTGTTTCTTTGATAAATGATAAAATTGGACCAACTAACGAGAATAACTTCTCAGTAGATTTGTCTTATACCATTCCAACTTCAGCAGACTTTAAACTTTCTTTTGGAATTAAAGCTACTGCGAATTTATTTAATTTGGATATTAATAAATTGAATCCTGAACAACAAGGAGATATCAAATTTCAAGAATTTAACAGTAAGTTTTCACCTAATGTTGGAGCCGGAGTTTATTGGCATTCTGATAAAGCCTATATCGGTCTTTCAATACCCAATTTTATAGAAACCAATCGCTACAGTAATGAAAATGTCGCTATTTTTAAGGATAAAATTAATTACTATTTGATAGCTGGTTACGTATTCAATTTAGATCAATATGAATATGTAAAATTCAAACCTGCAGTTTTAACAAAAATGGTTGAAGGTTCTCCTTTGCAAGTTGATGTTTCTGCTAATTTCATGTTCAATGATAAATTTACATTAGGAGTTGCTTATAGATGGAGTGCTGCTGTAAGTGCCATGGTAGGTTTTCAAGTAACTGATGGCTTATATATAGGTTACGGATATGATCATGAAACTACCAATTTAAGTAAATACAATTCAGGATCTCATGAAATATTCCTGCGTTTTGAATTCTTAAAAAATTATAGCCGAATTACTTCACCAAGATTCTTTTAATCCTACAACCATGAAAATTAAAAAAATACTTTATACTAGTTTTATAGTATTACTTACAATCAGTGGAAATGCGCAAAAAGCAACTTTAAATAATGCAAACAATAATTATAACGAATATGCTTATATTGATGCTATTGCTACATACGAGAAAGTAGCCGAGAAAGGATACAAAGATGAAAAAATGTTTCAAAGATTAGGAAATGCTTATTATTTTAATGGAGAGTTGGCACGCTCTCTAAAATGGTATGATGCTCTTTTTGCTATGAATATGCAACAAGAACCAGAATACTATTACCGATATGCACAAGCCTTAAAAGCAACTGAAAATTATGTAAAAGCAGATCAAATACTAGAGAATTTTAATAAACTTGTAAAAAAAGATAAAAGAGGATTGTTATTTGAAAGTAATAAAGACTACCTAGAACAAATTAAATTAAATTCAGGTCGTTTTGAAATTACTGATGCTGGAATTAATTCTAAATATTCAGATTACGGAAGTGCTTTTTTAGATAACAAACTAGTTTTTGCTTCTGCGAGAGATACTGGTGGTGTTGCCAGAAAAACATTCAAATGGACTAACAAATCATTCACAAATTTATATTCGGCAACTATTAAGGATGATGGAACCCTTGACGAACCCAAACGATTTGACAAAAAAATCAATTCTATATTCAATGAGTCAACTCCTGTTTTTACAAAAGATGGTAAAACAATGTACTTTACTAGAAATAATTTTTTAGAAGGAAAAAGAGGAAAAAACGATCAAAAAATAACATTACTGAAATTATATAAAGCAAATTTCATTGATGGTAAATGGATAAATATTATTGAATTGCCATTTAATAGTGATCAATACAGTGTGGCACATCCAGCATTAAGTGTAGATGAAAAAAAATTGTTTTTTGCTTCTGATATGCCAGGAACTTTAGGACAATCAGATTTGTTTAGTGCAACAATCAATAATGATGGGACTTTTGGAAATCCACAAAATCTTGGAGCATTAATTAATACCGAAGGAAGAGAAACATTTCCATTTATTTCAGGTGATAATGAATTATATTTTTCAAGTGATGGAAGGCCTGGCTTGGGAGGATTAGATGTATTTGTTTCTAAAATAAATTCTAATGGAACTTTTGCAACAATTGAAAATATTGGTGCTCCTATTAATACTAGACAAGACGATTTTGCTTTTATAATTGACAGTAAAACTAGAAATGGTTTCTTTTCTTCTAACCGAGATAATGGAAATGGCTACGATGATATTTATCGTTTTACTGAAACTAAAAAATTAATATGTGAACAATCCTTAACAGGAACAGTAGTGGATTTAGAAAGTAATAAACTTTTAGATAATGCTAAAGTGAACTTGCTTGATGAAAACTTTCAGATATTAGCAGAGATAATAACTGGATTAGATGGAAGTTATATTTTTGAATTAAATTGTGGTAAATCCTATTATGTAAGGGTCGCAAAACAAGATTATGAAACTAAAGAAACTCCAATTTCAATTGATAAAATTTCTGGTAATACAAATTTATCAGTAAAATTAGAGCGAAGAATAAAACCTATTGAGCCAGGAACTGATTTAGCCAAAACACTTGATATTCCGATTGTTTATTTTGAATTAGACAAATCATTTATTACCAAAAAAGCGGCATACGAACTGGAGAAAGTTTTAGTAGTACTACAGCAATATCCTAAAATGAAACTTGATGTTCGTTCGCATACAGACAGCCGACAAACTGCAAAATATAATCTTGAATTGTCCGAAAGAAGAGCTCAATCAACAATACAATGGCTCGTTAAAAATGGAATTGCTCCAAATCGCTTAACAGGAAAAGGATATGGAGAAAGTAAATTAGTGAACCGATGTGCTGATGGTGTGAAATGTTCAGAAGAAGAACATCAGCTAAACAGACGAAGTGAATTTTTTATCGTTTCAATACAATAAATCAGTTTTTTAGATAACCCATAAATTTTCAGAATAGTTATTTAATAAAATGCACTTCATTTGTCAAAAATTATCTATTCAGGGAAAACAACTCAATAAAATAGTTCTACTTAAAAACTTAAGGCTTCGATTTGATATTCGGAGCCTTTTTAATTTTTACTAATTAAGAAAACAAACTCCTGTCCATATATACATCTCATTTAAAAATATATAGGTTTATAAAGTAAATTTTTGTAATTTAATAAAAAAATAAACTGTATTTGTATCCTTTTTATTTTCACTTACTCTCATAAGTTAAAAGCACTAATACAATAGAAAAACAGAACTAAAAGAGTTGAAAATAGTATGAAAATGTTAGTAAGGCTTTAGTTTATATAAAAAAATAAAATCATGGCACAAGTTGTAAAAATTAGATTTTTAGAAAAACTCACTCACGATGTAATAAGAGTACAGTTTGAAAAACCAAAAGGATATTTCTTTATTCCTGGTCAAGCAGCAGATATATCCTTTAACGAAGAGCAGTGGAAAGATAAACTTAGTTGTTTTACATTTACTTCCTTACCCGAAGATGATTTCTTAGAATTCACGATCAAAACTTATCCAACACGAGAAAGAGTCACCAATAAATTACTTTATGCAAAGGTTGGAGATGAAATCATACTACAAGAACCTTTTGGTGATATTAAGAATCACGGTGAAGGTATTTTTATTGCGGGAGGTGCTGGAATAACTCCTTTTATAGCTATCTTAAAAGTATTGGAAAAAGAAGGGAAAATAGGAAATAGTAAATTGATTTTTGCTAACAAAACTGTAAACGACATTATTGATGAAAAATACTTCGACAAAATTTTAGGTAAAAACTTTATCAACGTCCTTTCAGATGAAGATTTAGAAGCGTATGAACATGGGTATATCACTGCTGAATTGATCAAAAAATACGCAAACAAAACTACAGAAAAATATTACCTATGCGGTCCTCCGCCAATGATGGATGCTGTTAAAAAAAGTTTAGATTCATTAGGCATTACTGAAGATAAAATCATCAAAGAGTCGTTTTAATTTTCTAAAATAAAGCAATTAGAATTTCTACTTATAGAAAACAAGGAACAAATTAGTTCTTGATTCTAAAGAAGATAGTCTGAGTTATACTTTCAATCTTGTAGTAAAATGTAAAAAAAACAACTTTTTTGGGAGTTAAATCATGTTTAAGAAAGACTTACTAAGTAAACCACTAATACTATAAAAAAATTGAATTTTTAAATTCATACTATTGTGATTAATTCAGCCTACTTGCATATTTAAAACATAGCATAGAAGATACAACCAGCACTACAATAAAATCTGATCTTCATGATCAATTTTTAATTGAGTTTGAAAAAAAAATTCTGAAATAAATTAAAATCAAATAATACGTGTTGGATACTAATAATTATATTGCCATTTTATCGGTTCGTATGATCGCTAAATAAAAATGTGAGGTAATTATTTTAGATCTTTACTATTTGGGAACACCTTTTATTAAAATTTAAAATTATTAACATTGCTTTAAATATTTTTCTAACAAAAACTAAACAACTAATTGTATTTTTACGTGATAAAGTTTAGTAAAAAATTAATAATGACAGAAATTGAAGAACAAATGCAACTCGTTGAAGAGTTAGGCATGCTTTTAGAAAAGAATATAAAACTTTCTCCTTTAGCTTCAAGAATCTATTCCCTTTTAATTCTTTCTTCTAGCGAAGGTTTAACATTTGAAGAAATAAGAATCCTTATACAAGCCAGCAAAAGTTCAATATCAGTA
>CBDUEE010000174.1:0-6007 GCA_965366105.1 uncultured Flavobacterium sp.
TGAAACTGCCATAAAGCAATAATCGCTTGCTGCTTGACCATAAGTGAAAGAAGTAATTAACAATAAAAATAGAATCCAGTTATTTTTTAATAGAAAGTAATTTTTATTCATGGGGCAAATTTTCATATATTTAGTAGGGTTTATTTTACAGGAACCCTTTGTTTTATTATCAAAAAAACTTAGAAAACAGTTAATCGCGCAATATAGTCTGTCGTTTTAAATAAAAAGAAATTAAATCGACTAACGACATATTTAAACGATTAAATACATCTTTGTTGAGGCGATAATCAGTGTGATGAAATAATTAAAATAGTCAGGGTGTACGAAACAAAATCTTATTGATTTTGAAGATCAGATTTTCTATAAAAGGAAGTTAATTTAGAAAAAATAAAGAAATGACTATTGAAACCTAAACAGGTTTAAAACTTTATTTTTGAAATAGTATTTTTGCGCAAGCAATACTTATTCTAACATTATAATCTAGTACTAAAACCAAAAAATGAAAGATTTTTTTACCATCAAAGAAGCTATACCTAAAATAGAACATTTTTGTGCCTATCAAGAACGCTGTCACGAGGAAGTAGTCCAGAAATTGAGAACTATGAAAATGGATTCTGATGAAATTGATACCATTATAGTCAAACTTATCACAGATAATTTCCTAAACGAAGAACGTTTTGACTGCAACTTTGCCAGACGAAAACAACGCATGAAGCATTGGAGTAAAATTAGAATTACAAATTAATTAAAATTCAAAAAAATAAACCACACGCTTATCACTATCGCTTTAAAGGAAATTACTCCAGAGGAATACTTAGCAACTTTTCATACACTTGCGGAGAGAAATTGGGAATCTAGTAGAGAAACAAATACTCTAAAAAAAAGAAAAAAGTTTTGTGACTACTTACTTAGGAAAGGTTTTGAGAGCAATCTGGTTTATGAGAAAGTAAAAGAATTAGAAATAGATTTACAACAATAATATTCTAAATACTACAAGGACAACAAAATACTCACCGCATTACCGCCAAAACCAACAGCATTGATCAAGACTTTTTTTATGGGTTTGGTTTGAGTTTGGATTTTTGCAAAAGGAACGCTGATAAAAGTATTGTTTTGCATCATCATAATAGCAAGTTCCATACTTAGTATTCCCGATGCGCCAAAAGTGTGACCAATTTTCCATTTGTTACTTGTCAGCAAAGGCAGCGTTGCTCCAAAGACTTTTTCAATCGCTCGATATTCTGTCAAATCACCTTTTACCGTTCCTGGCGCATGCATTACAATAGCATCTACCTCTGATAAATCTGTATTTTTTAATGCCATTTTCATGGACTTTTGAAAACAAGTTGCTGCTGCAGAAATAGAAATATTATGCTCTAATAATTCTGTAGCATAACCAATTCCTTCAATGTAAGCCAAAGCATTTTCTTTTTTACCACTTTCGAGGCAACAAATTCCCGCACCTTCACCCAAAATCATAGTACTTTGTTTCTTGTCTAAATCTAAAGCGCGATTTGGCCATTTTACAGTCTCATTATCGCTACTTTCATGTTTTGAATAAATCTTCAAAGCCCGCATTTGAGCAATCGTAAAGTCAGTTAATGGGGCTTCGCTGCCCCCTACTAAAAATTTATCGGCCATACCTGCTCTAAGCCAAGCCACCCCATTCAATACAGAATGTAGAGCAGTGGAACAAGTAATAGAATGTGATATTTCTGGACCAGTACTTTGCAAATCATGCGCTACCCATGAGGATATATTTCCCAAAGTAGTGGTAGGAGAAGCCAAAGTTTGGGCTTTTCCAGTTTCTAAATAGTCGCGATAATGTTTTTCAAATAGATCAGTGGCTCCACGAGAAGAACCAATATTAATTCCGAAAACATCAGCAGAAGTCCATCCCGACATTTGCATCGCTTTTCGAGAAGCTGCCATAGCATACAAAACCGATTTGTCTAATGATTTATACTTAATATCTGATTGTTTTAGTGCTTCAACTACCGAAATTGAATCTGCATCCAGTACCGCAACAAGTGTATTTTTATGATCTAAATCGTGTGCCGAAAAACAATGTTTTTGATTTAAGTAATTTTGCCAAATAATTTTTGGTGTATTTCCTAATGGTGAAATTGAAGCGATGGCTGTTATAGCGATTATTGTTGACAAGGAGTTTTATTTTTAAACACAAATTTTACGAATTATCAAAAATTCGTACTTTCATAATTTATAAAAATGTAAAATTTGTATGATTTAATTTTTGAGAAAATTTAAACTATTTCTAAAGCGTTCTCGATTACTTGATATATTCTATCCAATTGTTTTTCAGAAATAATGTAAGGAGGTAAAATGTAAACAATATTACCAACAGGTCTTAGAATTACGCCATTTTCGATAAAAAAATTATACAATTTATTACGCAATGTTCCGTAATAACTTTCGTTACTTTCTGTTTTTATTTCTAATGCAAAAATGACCCCCAAAACCCTTGTTGTCAAAACACTAGGATGGTTTGCTATCTTTTTTTGAAATGCCAAATGACTTTTATTTACACGCACTAAATTATCTTGCATTTCTGAAGTTTGCAACAACTCCAAACTAGCCAAAGCTGCCGCGCAACCTGTAGGATTTGCTGTAAAAGTATGTCCATGAAATAAAGCTTTATTAATATCTTCGTCATAGAAAGCATCAAAAACATCTTGAGTAAAAGTCGTAATTGCCATAGGAATTGTACCGCCTGTAAGTGCTTTTGACAAACACATCATATCCGGCATTTCAACTTGATAATCCATTGCAAATGTTTTACCTGTTTTACCAAAACCGGTCATCACTTCATCAGCAATGGTAAGTACATTATTACTACGACAAATCCGAATGAGCTCATCTAGAGCTTCTGGCTCATACATTACCATTCCGGCGGCTCCTTGCACAAGCGGTTCAAAGATAAAACCAGCACAACTGTTGTCTTTAATAACATTTTTAAGCACATCAAAACATTCTTGTTCTTTCCCTTTTATAGGCACTGGAATACGAACTACATCTATAAACATTCCTTGAAAAGCTTGCGTATAAAATGAGATTCCACTTGCGGCCATTGCTGCAAAGGTATCTCCATGAAAAGCATTTTCAAAAGCAATAATGGTAGTTTTCTTTTCTCCTTTATTGAAAAAATATTGTAAAGCCACTTTTATCGCTACTTCAACTGCAGTAGAACCATTATCTGAAAAGAATATTTTTTGTTGATTTTTAGGTAAAATTTCGATCAGCTTTTCAGCCAAAACTATAGCAGGTTCATGAGTAAATCCTCCAAACAATACGTGCTCTAAAGTTGTAAGTTGTTTGTAAATCGCATCAGCAATATATTTATTAGAGTGCCCGAACGGATTTACCCACCATGACGCAATAGCGTCTATATATTCTTTATCATTTTCATCCCACAACAAAGCTCCTTCTCCTTTTTTGATAGCAATGGGTAAAGCAGCGGTTTTATGCTGTGTGTAAGGATGCCAAAGGTGTTGGCGGTCTCTTTCTATTAAGTTCATTTTGCAAAGATAAGAAAAGAGAGAAAAGAAGATAGCGTAAACAGATTAGTTTTTTCGATACAAATCATCCTGATTATTAAAAAAAACACAACCATTATAACTGCAAATTGCGCTTTTGCGTAAAAAGCCATGATTAAAATCCGTATAATCTCTATTCTAGCTTTTTGACCTATAAATATGCAACAAACGAATATTAAAAGGAGCTACAAAATGATTAGAAGAATATTTTTTGAACTTGTTACCAAAACAAATCTTGCTTGTCTAGAAATTTTCTGATTACAGGCACTTAGACTCAAACTCATTTTGGCTCTTTCACTTTGAATATCTTCAATCGTTTTTGAAACATCCAAGTTAAATAATCCGCATAAGAGTATTTTTTGGACAAGTCTAATTGATTGTTATCGGTACTAATAGTTTCCTTTTAAACTAATTAATAAAAGGATTCATTGCTACAACTTGAGTAGCTTTTCTCGAAATAAAGCAGCATATTCTAAAATTACATTTCGATCAAAATAGGGTTCTTCCTCAATTCGTCCGATACAATTTAGGCCCGATTTATAGAGAATAATTGATTCAGAAGCTTTATTTTCAGTACCATTAAAAACAATTCCTGCAATAGTTATCTTCCTATTTTGCAGAGCTTCGATAGTTAATAACGTATGATTGATACTCCCTAAATAATGACGAGAAACAACAATTACCTGATAATCTGGCTGAATTAAATCAATGATAGTATCTTGATTATTTAAAGGGACGAAAATTCCGCCAGCACCTTCTATAACCAAATAATTTTGGGTATCTGGTTCAGTAATGTTATTTATGTCAATAATAATTCCATCAAGCTCAGCGGCAAGATGTGGACTTGAAGCCGTATTAAGAGCGTAACTATTCTCAAAAAAATGGGACTTTTGATTCGAAATTAAAGCTTTCACTTTATGGGTATCCGAATTATTTAAATCACCTGCTTGTATCGGTTTCCAATAATCAGCTTGTAGCGCTTCTGTAATTATTGTAGCTGCAATTGTTTTCCCTACATCTGTACCAATTCCTGTTATAAATAGTTTCATATTTCGTATTTAACTGCAAAGTTCGCGAAGAAAACGTAAATTTCACAATGAATTAGCTTTTAAAAACTAACTTACTCAATAATTGCAATACAACACCTATCTCTTCTTTAGAATTAAAACTATGCAAACAAAAACGCAAACGTTCTTGACCTTCTGGAACTGTTGGAGATAATATCGGTTTTACATCAAAACCATTTTTTTGCAATTCAACAGCAATACTTTTTACGTTTTCATTCCCGGGAATAATAGCGCTTTGAATCGCTGATTTACTGCGAACAAAGAGCTGTTTTAAACCCATCAAAACCAGCTGTTGATTAAAATAGATGATGTTTTGCTTTAATTCATGAATGCTTTTTTTATCGCTGCCTAAAGATTGATAGGCTACTAAAATTGTAGCAACAGCATGCGGAGAAAGTCCGGTCGTGTAGATGAAACTTCGAGCAAAATTAACGAGATAACTTTTTAATTCTTCTGATCCTAAAATTGCTGCTCCATGACAACCCAAACCTTTACCAAAAGTCATAATCCTGGCAAAAATATGATTTTCCAATCCAAGCATCTGAACCAATCCTTCGCCATTCTCTCCAAAAACTCCTAAAGCATGCGCTTCATCAATTACTAAAAAACAATTGTATTTATCCGACAGCGCTACTAATTCTTCCATGTTAGGACAATCGCCATCCATAGAGAATACGGATTCAGTAACAATATAAAGAGTAGCATTGGGATTTCGCACTATGATTTTCTCCAAATCTTCAAAATCATTATGATTGAATTTATAGGCTTTTGCGTTTGACAATAAAATACCATCCCGAATCGAAGCATGACAAAGCTCATCATATAAAATAATATCGTTGCGCTGCGGCACAGCGCTAAAAAAACCAACATTGGCATCGTAACCCGAATTAAAAATTAACGCTGCTTCTGATTGATGAAATTGAGCTATACAATCCTCGGTCTCCACATACAATTTATGATTTCCAGAAAGTAATCGAGAACCAGTCGCGCCGTTATTTTTAAGATTACTTTCGATTAAGTAGTCATGGGTTTGATCAAAAATAAATTCTGAACGGGATAAACCAAGGTAATCATTGGATGAAAAATCAATTAATTTATTAGGAATGCCTAGTTTACGAAGAGAATGTGATTCAATTCGCTGCGTTAATCGATCAGATAGTGATTTTGGAAATCTTTTCATAGTTTGTAAAAATACTAAAGTTCTAACAAATGAATTGCATTTTAGTAGGAAGTAGTTTCAACACATTTTGATTTATTAGAGTTACTATCAAATAAATAATTTCAATTTAAAAACGGAATGAAAATCCAACATAATAGTCACTTATAATTATTTAAAATACCCATTTTAAGCCGCTATCTTTTCTTAAACCCAACAAATTATAAATG
>CBDUEE010000175.1:0-5951 GCA_965366105.1 uncultured Flavobacterium sp.
TTTGATCCGTTTTAAAAGAGTTGATCATAAATTTACATTTCTTCTTTATCAATTATAGAATTCAAATAAAAAAACTAATTTAGCTCTTGAAAAAATTAATCACTCCTAAAAATAGATTTAAAATTAATTAGATTGAGAACGTATTTTAAATATATCATTTCACTATTTCTGACTTTTGCTCTGATTGTAAATGATTGTCCTTTAAATTATCAAACCAATTCCGTAGATTATTATCAATTTTCGAATATAGTTATTTCAAAAGAATGGAACTTTGGTCGTTCTAAAACATATTTATTCAAGCAGAGAAATAGAGCTAAAAAAACTTCCTTTTTACATCCTATACTAAATCTACTTTTCAAAAAAATTCACAATTTCGAAACTCTACTAATCCTCAAAGTGCGAATTGTATCCTATCAAAATATAAGTGCTATCAAAGCTCAGCATACCTTCTTAATCAAAACGATCACCTCAAGTAATTCTCATTCCAGTTTATACATAGCCTAGAAATTTCTTTCTATGCCTTTATGCATTCTATGCATACCGACGATGCCAAATGTCTAATCATTTATCATTTACACGATGTATAAACAAAATAACAAATCACGTTTAGAAAAATCTAAACCCTTTATTCTTTGGACCAAAAGAAAAATTATGCTAATCATTACCGCTTTTATGATTGGAATGTCAAACGGAATGAATAAAGGAGATGAAATAACAATTAAAAATCAAAGTCAAACCGAACAACAACACAAAAAAGATTGATTTGATTGCTATTAAACACCTAGCAAATCAATTAAAAAAAGTTCCTAAATCATTCCGATTTACAAACTAAATAACTAAGGCTAACCAGAATAAGTTAGCCTTAGTTTTAACTAAAAATTAAATTATTTTCTTTTTCTATACAAGTGAGCTGCCGCTAATAATACGCCAGCAAAAATCAATATTGAAACCCACCAAAATAAGGGTAATCCAAAAAATGAATTTCCATCTGTAGTCACTTTTACTGTATCAATCATAATGCTATTTTTTTATACAATTTACGCAATATTATTTAATTCAAATTATAACAAACGAATTGTTATTTTAGTTCATGAAGAAAAGCTCAAATACCGATGTAAAATAAAAATGGCACAATGCAATGGGACTATATTGAAGATACTATAGATTGAATATCTATTTCAATTATAATAATACCTACAAGGTCTTAATAAGACCTTGTAGGGAATTGAAAACTAAATTGATTCAAATGTACTTTATTAAATTATTACACTAACGAAAATGACTATGGCACTCCTGCAAGGTTTTGAAAACCTTGTAGGTATTACTATTTATTAAAGTTAACACCTGAAAAATTACAAAAAAGAATTTGGAGAAATCTGAAAACTAATTTAGTTATAATTCAATCCTCTAATTATAAAAACGCTTTTAAATAACACTACAACTTCACATTACGCAATCGCAATGCATTCGCAATTACAGAAACCGAGCTAAAACTCATTGCCAACGCAGCTATCATTGGCGAAAGCAAAATTCCAAAAAATGGATATAAAACACCCGCAGCAATTGGAATGCCAAGCACGTTATAAAAGAACGCAAAAAATAAGTTCTGATTGATATTTTTCATTACCGCATGACTCAAATTTTTAGCTTTTACAATGCCTTGCAAATCACCTTTTACCAATGTTATTTTCGCGCTTTCTATCGCTACATCTGTCCCAGTTCCCATGGCGATTCCAATATCAGCTTGCGCTAAAGCTGGAGCATCATTGATTCCGTCTCCCGCCATAGCCACAATTTTTCCTTCAGCTTGCAAACGCTTTATTTCTTTTAGTTTATCTTCTGGCAAACAACCTGCTTTAAAAGAAGTTAGATTTAATTCTTGTGCTACTGCTTTTGCCGTATTTTCATTATCCCCGGTAAGCATAATTACCTCAACTCCTTGGCGCATCAACTCTTCTATTGCAGCTACACTTGTTTCTTTTATTGCATCCGTAATCGAAATAAAACCTAAAGTAACACCATCGATAGCGATATAAGAAACCGTTTTTCCCAGCTTTTGTTCTGCAATAATTTTATTTTCTAAATCTGCCTCAGTTGTCGCACCTACTTGATCCATTAAACTCTTGTTTCCAAGCGCTACTTTTTTATCAGAAACCGTTCCGATTACTCCTTTTCCAGAAATGGCTTCAAAATCTTGAACTTCGATCAATGAAATTTCTTTTAATTTAGCAAATTTCACTACGGCTTCTGCCAAAGGATGTTCGCTATACTGATTTAAAGAAGCAGCATATTTCAGCAAATCATTCTCGTTGTTTTGTGTTGAAAACACCTTTTCTACAGATGGTTTTCCCT
Organism: uncultured Flavobacterium sp.; assembly: GCA_965366105.1. Lineage (GTDB taxonomy): Bacteria > Bacteroidota > Bacteroidia > Flavobacteriales > Flavobacteriaceae > Flavobacterium. The sequence continues at coordinate 2,353 of CBDUEE010000175.1, forward strand.
CAGTGATTGTTCCCGTTTTATCCGTTATTAGCACATTTACTTTATTCATATTTTCAAGTGCTTCGGCATTTTTGATCAAAACACCAGTTTGCGCTCCTTTACCAACGCCAACCATCACAGACATTGGTGTTGCAAGACCCAATGCGCAAGGGCAAGCAATAATCAAGACCGCTATAGCATTAATAAATCCATAAACCAACGCAGGTTCAGGACCAAAATTTGCCCAAACGATAAAAGTTATTATCGATGCGAGAACAACAATTGGAACAAAATATTTTGCAATTCTATCTGCTACTTTTTGAATAGGAGCTCGGGAACGACTGGCAGAATTTACCATTTGTACTATTTGCGAAAGCAAGGTTTCTGAACCTACTTTCTCGGCAATCATTACAAATGACTTATTTCCATTGATGGTTCCTGCTGTAACGTCATCATTGATCTTTTTATCGACTGGAATCGGTTCACCAGAAATCATCGATTCGTCAATTGTGCTTTCGCCACTGGTAATTTTACCATCTACAGGAATTTTATCTCCAGGTTTTACACGCAGTAAATCTCCTTTTTTTATATCGTGAATAGCAACCACTTTATCAACACCATTACTAACTATAGTTGCTTGCGTTGGCGCTAATTTTAATAATTCTTTAATTGCACCACTGGTTCTACTGTGTGCTCTGGCTTCTAATAATTGCCCTAATAATACTAAGGTCAATATTACTGTGGTTGCCTCAAAATAAAGATGAACCGTACCGTGATGCGTTTTGAATTCAGCTGGAAAAATTTCTGGGAAAAACAAACCGACTAAACTAAAAAGAAATGCTACTCCAGATCCAATTCCGATGAGCGTAAACATATTTAGATTCCAAGTAATAATCGATTTCCATGCACGTACAAAAAACATCCAGCACGCATAAAAAACTACTGGAATAGACAAAATCAGCTGTATCCAATTCCACTTCTCAGCATCCATGATTTTCATCAGTGGATTATTAGGAATCATATCCGACATCGAAATTATAAAAATGGGAATTGTAAACAGAAGCGAGATCTTCATTTTACGCCAAAGCTCATTATAGGCTTTATTTTCTTCGCTATCTTTTGGCTCCATTGGAACTAAATCCATACCACATATTGGGCAAGATCCGGGATGATCTTGTATTATTTCCGGGTGCATGGGGCAAGTAAAAAGTATCTTTGCAGCATCTAAATCTGGTGCTTTTACCAAATCCATTCCGCATACCGGGCAATCACCTGCATCGTCATATACTTTTTCGCCTTCGCAAAACATTGGACAGTAATATTTTCCAGCTGCATTTTTAGGATGCTCAACGACTACTGCTTCTACTGGTAATTTTAGATCATTTGGATTAAAAACCTTTATGGAATATTTTCCAGCTGCAGTAAGTACTTCTTGAAATTCAGCAGTTTGAATTGGTTTTTGCATGCTAATAGTCGCAATTGGCGGGTCTAAAGTAACCGTTGCTTCTATTCCTTCCATCGCATTTAATGCTTTTTCGACTTTGGTTCGGCAACCATCGCAAAACATTCCAGTAATAGTATATTTATAGATCATCGTAATTTAGTATTAATTTTAGTTACAAAAATACTATTAACAATGATAAAAACTCTTATACAATTCTGGCTGTCTTATGCATCATTTATAGATTTTCGATAAATTCTCTTTTTTGTTCTTTTAAGTTTTTAAAAGAAGTTGGTGTCAATCCAGTAACTTTTTTAAATTGCTTACTCAAATGAGACGGACTGCTATAATTGAGCTGAGAAGCAATTTCATTTAAACTCAACTCATCATAAACAAGCAACTCTTTGACTCTTTCTATTTTTTGAAGAATGTAATATTGCTCAATTGTGGTAATTTCCTGTTGCGAAAACAGATTACTAATATAACTATAATCTTGTCCAATATCAGCTACAATATACTCTGATAAATTAGTTTTTAAACTGTTGTCTTTGAAATGCACTAATCCTACAATCAGATTTTTTACTTTTTCTACCACACGCCTTTTCCTGTCGTCTATGATTTCAAAACCTAAAGTTATTAATTGCGTATTCAACTGCTGTTCTTTTTCTTTGTCTAAAGTTTCGGAAATAGTTGCGATTCCTAATTCGACCGAAATGGACTGAAGCCCAAACTTTTTAAGCTCGGACTCTACCACCATAATACATCGATTGCAAACCATGTTTTTAATATGAAGCCTCATTTTTATTTAATAGTCTCCACGACTTCACCACATTTTAGCATTTTAGAACCATAATATGGGTTTTTAATTGCACTTTCTTTACTCAGCCAATTTCCTCCTTTTCCATCATTTGCCATTGGGCAAAATTGATAATAAACAGGAGTTTGAAACTTAGCTACTTTCACCAAATCATACATTTTTTTAGATAAAGATAAGAAAAGGACTCTTTGCGTTTTTACATCCTCAGTTGCAGCAATACCTTTGGCATCAGCCATTACATTTTTCATCACTTTCATCCAAACTTTATGAACATCCTTTGAAAGCTCACCCATTTTTACTGCGCTTAGAGAAGAAGATAATAATTTTGCTTTGGCAGCGGCCGTTACACCATCAGTTTTTACCAAGTCGTCTTTTAACGAAAACTAATTCTCGAATACAGCATTTAGTTTGCTATCTGTTTTATTAAAGTTAATAGTATGTTCCGACAAATTAATTGCTGGTTTATCAATATTGAATTTTGCTGTTTGAGGATTTTTGATCGTTGCATTTGCATTGGAAATTGTAAACAATACCATCATTGCTATCACTGAGTTTTTTATTGTGCTCATTGTTTTATTTATTTTGGGTTAAATTATAATACATTATTGGAACCAACTTACATTGGACTATAAATTTAATGATTTTAAAAACAATATTACTATTCTATTTGTGCTTTCATAAAATAAGAGAAATAGAATTAAAGTTTCTACGACAAATTTCGCAAATTAATTATCGGAACTCTACCGCAGATTCGCAGATTATTGTACTGATTAAAATCTGTGAATCTGTGGTAGTATTATTTACAGGAAAATCTAATTAACCACTTAGTTTTATAGCTAAAAAAAATGCTTGGAATCATTTAGAAGCCAAGCATTTTGATAGGAGTAAAATTCAGTTTTTATTTCCCTTCTCCTAATATTCCATTCATTATTGATTGTAATAAAGACAAAATAATACTGAAAAATAATGCGGTCCAAAAACTGTCAACACTAAATCCGCCCACAATATTGGTACACAGCAAAATTATCAATGCATTAATTACCAACAAAAACAATCCTAAAGTCAAAATTGTAACTGGCAATGTAAAAATCACCAATATTGGTTTAATAAATATATTAAGCAGACCTAATACGATTGCAACGAATAAGGCGGTGGTAAAACTAGCCACATGTACTCCGGGCATAAAATTTGAAATTAGCAATACTAAGGCTGCAGTAATTATAATTTTGATTAATAAATTCATTTTTTTTGTTTTAAAATTTTAATAAATGTAGTGAAATTTAAAATAATTGTGTTAGTCTAAAAAAGAAGTGACTTTTTGATAAAATACGGCTGGATTTTCTGCATGAAGCCAATGTCCCA
>CBDUEE010000176.1:0-5853 GCA_965366105.1 uncultured Flavobacterium sp.
AACCACCTCTCCGCAAATCTAAAATGAAATACTTAATAGCTTTAAGCAGTTTTATTTAAAATTTTAATAAACTCAAATTCTTGTTAGTTAGATAAATCAAATACTCCTTTTGTTAAAATCTTTGATTCAGCATTAATTACTGAATTTGGAATTATTTCAACAAATTTTTCTGATTTCTCTCCTATTGTAACGCTTACTTTTTTGAACGAATAACCCTTTTTTAGATTGTCCAATAAAAGTACGTAATGCTTGTTATTCTCGGTTAATAATGCTTCGGAAGGAATAGCTAAACCTTTTTTAGAATCTACAATAATTTCTGCTTCAACAAACATTCCTGTTAATAGTTTTTGTTGAATTGCATCGTCTAAGTGAGCATGTACATTGATGGTTCTATCGTTTCCTTCTATAGATTTCCCAACTAGATGAACCTCGGCATTAAAAATAGTTGCGGATGCTTCTGGAACTTTAAAATGAATTTTTTGTCCTACTTTGACTTTCAAAATATCTTTTTCAAAAACAGCTAGTTCTAAATGCAAGTGATCTGTATCTACAATTTCTAAAATTACATCTGATGGTGCTACATACATTCCAACATTAGCATTCATAATCACAATATCACCAGATATAGGAGAAAATATGGTAATGGTGGAAGTCAAGTTTCCTTGTTCTACATTTTTAGGATTAATATTTAAAAGTACTAATTTTGCACGTAAACTTTGGTGTAGTGCTTTGGCTCTTTTATACTCACTTTCGGCTTTCAGGTAGTTCTTTTGAGAAGTGATTTTTTCATCAAATAATGTCTTTTGCCTGTCGTATTCTGATTTTAAGAAAGTAAGTTGCTCAGCCACTTCCATATAATCTTTCTGAATGTCTAAAAATTCTGTGCTCTGAAGTACTAACAAAGCTTGTCCTTTTTTTACTTTATCACCTACTAAAAGTGTAGTTGATTTTACATAACCATCCATAAAAGTGGTCACCTTTGCACGGTTTTGTGGCGGAACATCAATTTTTCCAGAGGTTTTTACCGTTACATCAAAATCTTGCTCTTTTGGACTGGCAATTTCCATTCTTGAAGACTGAAATTGAGTATTCGTGACAGTCGTTAAATCATCGTCTTTTGGAGCTACTTCTTCGATTTTATTATCTTTACAAGAGAATATAACAAGAGAATAGGTGATTATATATAGTATTTTTTTCATTGAAATTAGGTTAAAAATTTAAGTAATGTAAATCTAATTGAGTCTGATTGAATAGTAAAATAGTGTCTAAATACTCCACTTGAATGGTTGTGGCATTTTCTAAACTTTGTATGTATTGAAAAAAATCTATTTCACCGTGTTTAAAACTACTATTTCCTACTTTTATAATCTCGTCCGATAATTTTTTACCGTACAAATTATAGTACTTTATAGCTTCCTGATACTTGGCTAATTCATTTGTTTTTTGATTCATATACTGCTGAATTTTCAACTCCTCATTTTGTTTTTGTTGTTCCCAACTTTGCATTTCGAGTTGTACTACTTTAGTTTTCGAAACATTTCCAGAGAATAAAATCGGTATAGAAACACCCACTTGAAAACCATATAAAGATTGTGATAATCCGTTATTTTTGCCCTGAAAATACTCTATATTAATATCAGGTAGCCAATGTTGTTTTTGTAAATCGATTTGGGTCTTATGATTTTTTGTAATACTTTCTAAATAAGACTGATATAATTGCTTACTTGTTTCATCACTCAAAGTATTTATTGGCTCAATTTTATTACTTTTAATAACAGTTTTTTCATCTGTTTGTAATAAAGATTGCAGTAATTCATACTGTGCTTTTTTATCTTTATCTATTTGAGAAAGCTTGGTTGAAATTTGCCTGAATTTAGCTTGAGCTGTAATTTTTTCCAGATAATTAGTTTCTCCCAATTCAAAACGTCTGTCACTTGCTTTAGAAAAATTTTGATATAAACTATCTAAATACTGATACAATTTTTCTTGATGTTGCAAATAAACAATATGCTGATAGGACTTAGAAACAGCTAATAAAAGCTTGTTTTTCTGAATATCAAAATTAGCTTTTTCTTTATCATATTCGGAGGAATAGACCTTTTTTTGCGCATTATAAACGGTTGGGAATAGAAAGCGTTGTTGTACTCCAAAAACACGCAAAGGTTCATTATTCATTGCTAAATTGTTTTGATCATAACTATAATAAATATTGGTTTTATCAAATGTGTAAGCAGTTTTAATATTGGCTTGTGTTTTATCTACTTGCAATTGAGCAGCTTTGATTCCTTTGTTTTTTAGTAATGCTTTTGACAACAAACCGTCTAATTCCGAATTAGATTGCTGTGAAAAAGCTAACGTAGAACTCAATAAAAATAAAATGATATATGTACCACTTTGATTTTTGTTAAACTTCGGTTTTTTAAATGCTGTGCCTTCAAATACTTTATACAAAATTGGCAAAACAATCATAGTTAGAATCGTAGCTGTAAATAAACCACCTATTACTACAGTTGCTAAAGGACGCTGCACCTCTGCCCCAGCCGATGATGAAATTGCCATCGGTAAAAAACCTAAAGCCGCCGCCGCCGCTGTTAGTAATACTGGACGCAATCGATCTGTAGTTCCTTTTAGAATTAATGCATCAATATCTTTCATGCCTTCATGTTTAAGTTCTTTAAAATGTTCAATTAATACAATTCCGTTTAATACTGCAATTCCAAAAAGTGCTATAAACCCAACTCCTGCTGAAATACTAAAAGGTAAATCACGAATCCATAAAAACAAAACACCACCAACTGCAGAAAGAGGAATGGCCGAATAAACCATTAACGCTTCTTTTACAGAACCGAAGGCAAAGTATAAAAGAACGAATATTAAAAATAAAGCTATTGGAACGGCAATCATCAAACGGGCTTTGGCACTTTGTAAGTTTTCAAATTGTCCACCATATTTCACATAATAGCCAGATGGTAATTTAATTTCGTTATCAACAATTTTTTGAATATCCATAACAACGCTTTGCAAATCTCGGTTTCTAACATTGATTCCTACTACAATTCTTCTGTTTGTATTGTCTCTAGAAATTTTTGCAGGACCTTCCGTATATTCTATAGAAGCTAATTCCTGTAACGGAATTTGCTCTCCATTTGGAGTTGCAACATATAAGTTACGTAAATCCTCAATATCATGACGATTATCTTGATTCAATCGAATTACCATATCAAATCGTTTTTCACCTTCAAATACATTTCCAACCGTTTTTCCTGCAAATCCAAGGGTAATCATTTCATTCAAATCAGAAATATTAAGACCATATCGAGCAATTTTAGAACGATCGTAAACTACCGACATTTGTGGTAAACCTTCTGTTTTTTCGATAATAATATCCGAAGCACCTTCTACTTTTTCAATTGCTTTCTTGATTTCTTGTGCTTTTTTTGCTAAAATATTTAAATCCTCACCAAAAACTTTTACTGCAACATCTGATCGTGTTCCAGAAATTAATTCATTGAAACGCATTTCTATAGGCTGTGTAAATTCGACCTCCATGTTTGGAATTTCTTTTTCAATTGCCAATTTAATTTTATCGGCTAACTCATCTTTGGAAGCAGCTGAAGTCCATTGTGATTTGGGTTTCAACTTGACAATAACATCGCTTTCTTCCATTGACATTGGGTCTGTAGGTACTTCAGCTGCACCAATTCTACTCACTACTTGTGTAACTTCAGGAAAGTTTTTAAGAATTATTTTTTCAATTTTTGTGGTTATGGCAATCGTTTTTGTCAAAGAAGTTCCTGTTTTTAATACGGGTTGAATAACAAAATCTCCTTCATCTAATGTGGGAATAAACTCTCCACCCATAGTTGCAAATAATCCAACTGCTAGTAATAATAATCCTAATGCTCCATACATTACCTTTTTAGTATTACTTAATGCCCAAGTGATTAGAGGTAAATACCAAGAATTAAGTTTGCGAATTAGTTTACTCGAAATAGAGTCTGGATTCTCTGGTTTTGGTTTTAAAAACAAAGAAGAAACTACGGGAACATAAGTAAAACAGAATATCATAGCTCCGAGTAGAGCAAAACTAAAAGTCATCGCCATCGGTCTAAACATTTTACCTTCGATTCCTGAGAGAGATAAAATTGGAATAAAAACAATCAAAATAATCAATTGGCCAAAAATAGCCGAATTCATCATCTTAGAAGCGCTTTTATAAGTGATTTGGTCAATTTCTAGTTGGCGTTCTGCTTTTTCAAGACCAACTAAATGAGCTGATTTACTGGCTATCTGAAAAGCAATAAACTCTACTATAATAACGGCTCCGTCTATTATAATTCCAAAATCGATGGCACCAAGACTCATTAAATTAGCATCTATTCCAAAAATATTCATAAACGAAATAGCAAATAACAAACATAACGGAATTACAGAAGCTACCACTAATCCGGAACGCCAGTTGCCCAGTAATAATATTACAACAAAAATTACGATTAGACAGCCTAAAATTAAGTTTTCGGCCACTGTAAAAGTTGTTTTTCCAACTAATTCGCTTCTTTCTAAAAAGCCATTTATATAAACACCATCCGGTAAAGTTTTCTGTATTTCGGACACTCTATGTTTGACATCATCAATGACTTGTTTCGAGTTTCCTCCTTTAAGCATCATTACTTGACCTAACACTTTTTCACCCTCCCCGTTTCCAGTGATAGCTCCAAAACGGTTGGCATGACCATAACGAACTTCCGCTACATTTTTAATATAAATAGGCAAACCATTCGTGTTTTTTACTACGATATTGCCAATTTCTTCCAGAGATTTTACTTTTCCTTCTCCTCGAATAAAATAACTTTGATTTACTTTTTCAATATAAGCTCCACCAGCAATACTGTTGTTTTTCTCCAGTGCAGTAAAAACATCACTTGTTGTGATATTCATCGCTTTTAAACTCGATGGGTTAATGGCAATTTCATATTGTTTTAAATAACCGCCCCAAGTATTAATTTCGACTACTCCTTTTATTCCTGATAACTGACGTTTTACAACCCAATCTTGAATGGTTCGCAAATCAGCAACAGTATAATTGGCTTTGAATTCTGGTTTTACTTCTAAAGTATATTGGTAAATTTCTCCAAGTCCGGTAGTGATTGGTCCCATTTCTGGTGTACCAAAACCTTGCGGAATTTTCTCAGAAGCGGCTTTGATTTTTTCAGCAATAAGTTGTCTTGGCAAATAGGTTCCCAAACCATCTTCAAAAACAATAGTAACAACCGATAAACCAAATTTAGAAATAGAACGAATTTCTGTTACACCAGGTAAATTGGCCATTTCAATCTCAACAGGATAAGTGATATATTGTTCGATATCTTGTGTTGAAAGATTTCCTGAGGTAGTAATTACCTGAACCTGATTGTTAGTAACATCAGGAACGGCTCCTATTGAAATCTGGAATACAGATAACATCCCATAGCCAAAAACCCCAAGGGTGAAAAGTAAAACAATAAGTTTATTTTTTAAACTGAAAGCGATTATTTTTTCGAGCATTTTTATATTATTTACAGTTCAAAAGTACTACTTACAGATAAGGATTTCCTTAAGAACTACTTAAGTTATGCTTCCTATATACTTAAAATTACTTTTGTTCCAGTTTGTTCTTGACTTGTAATAGCAATTTTAATATTAAGTAATGAGCATAATCTTTTGACAATAGATAATCCCAAACCAGTTCCTTTAATTTCTGGATGATCTGTTGACTTCGAGCGATAAAATGGATTAAAAATTCTGTCTAAATCTTCTTTAAGAATTCCAATACCTGAATCTATGATATGACATTCGACTTTAGTTCCAATATTT
>CBDUEE010000177.1:0-5848 GCA_965366105.1 uncultured Flavobacterium sp.
GTTTTGATATATCCTGAATTTAATAATTTTTAGAAAAATTATTCTCAAAATAGTATAATCTAAAAACATAATCTCAACCGTTTTTTTCTTTGTTAACTAAAATTTCCTAGCCCAGATTGTAATGAAAAGCCCGGAGCTAAAAAAGTAAAAGTTTCCTGTTTTAGAAAAGCGACCAGCGGAAGCTATTTCTAGAACTTTGGAAACTTTACTTTTTTGTGAGGACTTGGATTGGAAAGCTGGAAATAGCTCTAAATAATTTCAGATTTTAGACTAACGATATTAAATTTTAGATTTTTTTTTAAAAAAACATAGAACTTTTTATTTTCCTCTTGTCATTTGCTTATAACATCTGGAATCATAGATCTTAAATTCCTTAAGTTTTGTTAATTCTTAGTCTGACATCTTGTCATATTTATTTGAATTCGCTTATATTTGCACTTTAAACTAGCTGATGGAAAAGATTATTGAAGAAAGCAAACAAGGCGAGAGTCTTGTTCTAGAACACAAACAGGAGAATACTAAAAAACTTTTTATAGAAAGTTACGGCTGTGCGATGAATTTTTCGGACAGTGAAATTGTAGCTTCCATATTATCGAGCAATGGATATAATACCACTCAAATTCTGGAAGAAGCAGATTTGGTTTTGGTAAATACCTGTTCGATTCGGGATAAGGCCGAGCAAACGATTCGCAAACGACTAGAAAAATACAATGCTGTAAAGCGTATTAATCCAAAAATGAAAGTTGGAGTTTTAGGTTGTATGGCAGAACGTTTGAAAAGTCAATTTCTTGAAGAAGAAAAAATTGTTGACCTGGTAGTAGGGCCTGATGCATATAAAGATCTGCCCCATTTACTAAGCGAAGTTGAGGACGGACGTGATGCTATAAACGTGATTTTATCGAAAGATGAAACGTATGGAGATATTTCTCCAGTGCGATTAATGAGCAACGGAATTACGGCTTTGGTTTCGATCACCCGTGGTTGTGATAATATGTGTACGTTTTGCGTCGTCCCTTTTACCAGAGGTCGGGAACGCAGTCGTGAACCGCAAAGTATCATAAAGGAAATTCAGGATTTATGGGACAAAGGTTTTAAAGAAATCACACTTTTAGGTCAGAACGTAGATAGTTATTTATGGTATGGCGGTGGACTAAAAAAAAATTTTAGTAATGCATCCGAAATGCAAAAAACTACCGCAGGAGATTTTTACCAATTGCTAGAAATGGGTGCGGTAGGGTTTCCCAAAATGAGAATCCGTTTTTCGACTTCTAATCCGCAAGATATGCATGAAAGCATTTTGCATGTAATCGCAAAACATTCTAATATCTGTAACCACATTCACTTGCCTGTTCAATCAGGAAGCAATAGAATTTTAAAGGAAATGAATCGTTTGCATACGCGCGAAGAATACATGACTTTGATTGATAAAATAAGAAGTATTATTCCTACAGGATCTATTTCGCAAGATATGATTTCAGGTTTTCCAACGGAAACCGAGGAAGATCATCAAGACACATTGAGTTTGATGGAATATGTAAAATATAATTTTGGTTATATGTATTCGTATTCGGAGCGTCCTGGAACATTGGCAGGAAGAAAAATGGAAGATGACGTAACTGAGGAAACGAAAGCAAGACGATTACAAGAAATTGTCGATTTGCAACAGAAACATGCTTGGTTTCGCTCAGAGGAATTCATTGGACAAACGGTTGAAGTTTTGGTTGAGAAAGTATCAAAAAAATCAACTGAAGAGTTTTCTGGAAGAAATTCACAAAGTATTACGGTGGTTTTTCCCAAAGAGAATTATAAAATGGGTGACTTTGTAAATGTAAAAATTACAAGTTGTACTAGCGGAACTTTGAAGGGTGAAGCAGTTGGATTGAGTAAAATGAATTAAAAAATTCAACCACGAATTGCGCAAATTTCCGCAAATTCATTCGTATAAAAATTGAATATGAGCGACACTAATGAATATTACTACAAGAAAATTGAAAACTATGAAATAGTTGGTCTTTGTATGGAAGTGCACAAAATACTTGGTCCTGAGTTATTAGAGATTGTATACCAAGACGCTTTAGAAATAGAATTCAAAAACAACAATATTCCTTACGAGAGAGAAAAAGAATATAATGTAGAATACAAAGGAATTGTTTTACCTCATAAATTCTATGCTGATTTTATCGTTTACGATGATACAATCCTAGAACTAAAATCAGTAAAAGAGATTAGCAATGATCATCTTGCGCAAACCTTAAATTATATGAAGTTAGCAGATACTCCCATTGGAATAATCGCTAACTTCCAAAACAAATCTTTAGTTCACAAAAGACCGATAAACACTTAAAACATTTTTGTGAAAATTTGTGTAATTTGTGGTTTAAGAATTAAAAATGAGTTTGCTTTGCCACTCGCCTCGCAACTCCTCGTGATAAAATATGGAAACAGTTCAAAACATAAAACAACGATTTGAGATTATTGGGAATGACCCAAAGCTTAATCGTGCGATAGAAAAAGCCATTCAGGTTGCTCCTACTGATATTACGGTATTAGTGGCAGGAGAAAGTGGTGTGGGAAAAGAAAATATTCCTAGAATTATACATTCGCTTTCGCATAGAAAGCATGGAAAGTACATTGCCGTAAACTGTGGTGCAATTCCTGAAGGCACAATTGATAGTGAACTTTTCGGGCATGAAAAAGGTGCTTTTACCGGTGCAACAAATACACGTGAAGGTTATTTTGAAGTGGCCGATGGAGGAACTATTTTTTTAGATGAAGTAGGTGAATTGCCGCTTACAACTCAAGTGCGTTTGCTTCGTGTGCTTGAAAACGGAGAATTCATCAAAGTGGGTTCGTCACAAGTTCAAAAAACAAACGTGAGAATTGTAGCTGCCACCAATGTAAATTTGTTTGATGCTATCGAAAAAGGGAAATTCCGTGAAGATTTATACTATCGTTTAAGTACAGTTGACATTGTTTTGCCTCCTTTACGGGAGCGTAAAGAAGATATACATTTATTATTTAGAAAATTTGTAGCTGACTTTGCTCATAAATATAAAATGCCTCCTTTGAAATTAGACGAAAGTGCAGTTCCATTATTGCAGAAATTTCGTTGGAGTGGTAACATTCGTCAATTGCGAAATGTTGCTGAACAAATCTCCGTTTTAGAAACAAATAGAGATATTTCTGCTGCAACTTTACAATCCTATTTACCAGAGCAAGGAAGTAATTTACCTTCTGTAATTAAGGATAAAAAGAGCGAAAGTGATTTTAGTACTGAAAGAGAGATTTTGTACAAAGTACTTTTTGATATGAAAAGTGACTTGAATGATTTGAAAAAACTAACCTTAGAACTCATTCAAAATGGAAGTTCTAAAGTGCAGGAAACAAATCAGAATTTGATTAAAAAAATATACGGTTCTAAAGAAACCGATAGTGAAATTGATTTTGAAGAAGAACCAAGAGGCGCTTTAATCACTTCGCAAAACAATCAAGATTTATACCAAGAGCACGATGATAATTATCTTTTTGCAGAAACAATTGAGGAAGAAGAAACCTTGAGATTAGAGCAAAAAGAAATTGAAATGATTAAAAAATCATTAGAAAAAAATAAAGGCAAACGAAAAGCTGCCGCAGATGAATTAGGAATTTCTGAACGCACTTTATATCGAAAAATAAAACAATTCGATTTATAAAATATAAATCGAAAATCTTAAAAAGATTACTTTTATAGACAATTTCAAATTTTGAGCTTACTTTAAATGAGAAATTAGATTTGAGACTTAAAAACAAACAAACTAAGTGCTTTAAAAACGCTTGTGTTTTATTAAATTAATATGAAAAAAATACATTTATTAGTACTATTCATCGTTTTATTGGCAACAAATAGCTGCTCTGTTTATAACTTTACAGGAACTGGTAAAATTGATGCAAAAACATTTCAAGTTGGTTTTTTTCAGAATAATGCTGAATTAATTGAACCTGGAATTGACCGAAGATTTACCTTAGAACTTCAAGATTTAATACAGAATCAAACGAATCTTAATTTAGTTAAAAACGGTGGTGATTTATCTTATGAAGGCGAAATTGTGGACTACAGAATAAGCCCGATGACAGCCACTGCAGATCAAAGAGCTGCTCAAAACAGATTAACAATAAGAGTTAATGTTCGCTTTACGAATAAGAAAAAAGAAGCAGATGATTTTGAAAAAGCATTCTCTTTTTATTATGACTATCCCGCAGAACAACAATTAACAGGAGCTACATTAAATTCGGCTTTGAAAGATATATTTGAAAGAATAACACAAGATATTTTCAATGACTCATTAGCTAAATGGTAAAAAAGTATACAGCTGGTACTTTTTAGTATTCCGTTAGCTTCACTAAAAATCGAGAATAGATTACTGAACATTGAACAACCAAAAAATGAACGTAACTGATTATACTTATTTAATTAACAAACCGGTTTTAATCCAGGAAAAGCAAACTGAAGCTTTGGAAAAAGTATTGGATGAATTTCCCTATTTTCAAAGTGCTAGAGCTATTCAGTTAAAAGGGTTATATAACCAAAATAGTTTTAAATATAATTCTGCTTTAAAAACAACAGCAGCACATTCAACAGACAGATCGGTATTATTCGATTTCATTACATCAGACACTTTTACTTTAATTGATAAAAATTTATACGAAAGAAAAGCATTAGAGATACTTGAAATAGTTGTAAACGATACCGAAATTATAGCATCTGAAGAAAAACCAGAGCTTACAATAAATAAATTAGAACAATCTATTCTGACTTCGATAAAAGAAGCTGCGCCTATTGCAATTGAAGATAGTCCAAAAACTGCTGAAGAGAATCTGGCAATTGGACAACCGTTAGATTTTTCGAAAAAAGAACAACATTCCTTTCAAGAATGGCTTCAACTTTCTAGAACGCAACCTATAGAAAGGGACGAAATAGTTGCAATAAATCAAGCTGTACCAGTTATAGACGCTGATAAAAGAAAAAAAATAGAGCTAATTGATAAATTTATTGAAACTAGCCCGAAAATATCTCCTGTAAAACATGGAGTACCTTCTACAATAACTTTTGATCAAAATGCAACTGACAATTCTTCCTTGATGACAGAGACTTTAGCACGAGTTTACTTGGAACAAAAAAAATATCAAAAAGCGATACAAGCTTATGAAATATTAATTTTGAAATATCCAGAAAAAAGTAGTTTCTTTGCAGACCGCATAACGGATATTAAGATTTTACAACATAACAATAATTAAACAATGAGCACATTTTCAATTTTTTTAGTTTTAATAACTATAGTTTGTTTTCTTTTAATCGTAGTTATCATGGTTCAAAACCCTAAAGGTGGTGGATTATCTTCTACATTAGGTGGTTCACAAATGTTAGGTGGAGTACAAAAAACAACTGACTTTTTAGATAAAAGTACTTGGACATTAGCAACTATATTGATTGCGCTTATCCTACTTTCAAGCTTAAGTTTTACTGGTTCAATGAGTGATACTGATTCAAAAATCATTAACAATGCTCCAACAAATGCTCCGGCAGCACCTGTACAAAACACACCTGCTGCACCAACTCCAGCAAAATAAATTATATATACGATTTTAAAAATGCCAGCTTGTCAAAGCTGGCATTTTTTTTAAGCAAATGTGTCAGTTTTAGTAGGCTGGCACAATTTCTGAAATCCAATAAGCATTCATTAAAACTATAAAATAAAACATAAAATCATGGCTTTAAACATCAAACCACTTTCAGACAGAGTTCTTATCGAGCCCGTTGCGGCTGAAACAAAAACTGCGTCAGGGATTTTTATTCCAGATACAGCTAAAG
>CBDUEE010000178.1:0-5732 GCA_965366105.1 uncultured Flavobacterium sp.
GCTAAAAAAACAAAACAAGAATCAAAAAAGAAATCAAATGAATAAGAGCCATTTATTATACTTTCTTTTTATCGTTATAGTAACTTCATCGTGCAGCAACACCCGTTTTTTGCCGGAAGGAGAGCTATTATATACAGGTGCAACAATAAAAGTAGAAGGAAAAGAAGCAACTAATAAAGAGAAAAAAGTACTTAAAAACCAATTAAAAGAACTGTTAAGACCAAAACCAAATGCTTCTATTTTAGGCTTGCGACCTAAATTATTTATTTATAATATAGCGGGAACACCAAAGAAAGACAAAGGTTTTCGTCATTGGCTAAAAAACAAAGTGGGTGAAGCACCTGTTTTATATAGCCGAGTAGATTTAGAATATACTAAAAATGTCTTACAAAATTTCTCTGAAAACAATGGCTATTTCAACGCTAAAACTTCGGCAGATTCTACCCGAAGAGGCAAAAAAGCAAGCGCTGAATATATTGTAAAACCCGCAAAACAATATAAAATTAGATCCGTAAAATTCCCTGTTGATTCATCGATAATTGCATCCGCAGTAAGAAATACCAAACGTAGAACTCTATTAAAAAAAGAAGAACCATATAGTTTAAATGTTATTAGAGAAGAAAGAATACGTATTGATAGTAGACTGAAGGAAAAGGGATTCTTTTACTTTAATCCAGATTATCTTCTCGTTCAAGTTGATACTACTGTTGCAGATCATCAAGTTGATCTTATTGTAAAAATAAAAGAGCAAACTCCCCATTTGGCAGAGACTCCATATAAAATAAATAAGATTATCGTTTATCCAAATTATTCAATTGGTTTAGATAGTGCGAAGGATAATAGTAAATCAATTAAAAAATACAAGGATATAACAATCATAGATTCTACAAATATGTTCAAACCACGTATTTTTGATAGAGCTTTATATTTCAAAAAAAATGATTTATACAACCGTACCAACCATAATTTATCTTTGAATCGATTAGTAAATTTGGGTACTTTTAAATTTGTTAAAAATCAATTTCAAGTTTCGGATACTACTGGACATTATTTAGATGCGTATTATTATTTGACTCCACTACCAAAAAAATCGTTGCGATTAGAACTATTGGCCAAAACCAATTCAGCAAATTACACAGGGACAGAACTAAATTTGAACAGGAGTAATAGAAATGCTTTTGGAGGAGCAGAATTACTGACCATTTCAACTTTTGGAGGTATGGAAGTACAAGTTTCTGGACTAAATAAAGGATTTAATGTGTACCGTTTTGGAACTGAAACTAATTTAATTTGGCCAAGATTAATATCTCCTTTCAATTTAAAAGCTCCAAGTGGCTTTGTTCCAAAAACAAAATTAACAGTAGGATATGAATATCAAAACAGAACTAAATTATATTCCTTACAAACTTTTAAAGGATCTTTCGGTTATTTATGGAAAGAGAATGAACGAAAAGAACATTTATTAAATCTTACTGAGATTACATTTGCTAGCCCTCAAAATGTAACTTCATTATATAAAGATCAAATTTTAATAAATGAATCTTTAGGCAAAGTAATTGAAAAACAATTAATTTTTGGACCAACGTATTCCTACACCTATACTAATACTACACAACAAAGAAAGAAAAACACTTTTTATTATAAAGGAACCTTTGACTTGGCAGGAAATATAACTGGATTAGTTACGGGAGCAAATATTAAAAAAGCAGATACCATTAAAATTTTTAAAGTTCCCTTTAGCCAATTTGTAAAAATTGAGAATGATTTCAGACATTATTATAAATTGGGACCAGATTCTCAATTGGCAAGTAGAATTATTGTAGGGTTAGGATATGCTTATGGAAATTCTCGTGAAATGCCATTTATAAAACAATTCTTTATCGGCGGAACCAATAGTTTAAGAGCCTTTAGAGCACGTTCTATTGGCCCAGGAAGCTTTGATGGAGCTTCTGCTAATACAAGTGCTTTTTTACCGGATCAATCTGGTGATATAAAACTGGAATTGAATACAGAATACCGAGCCAAAATTTACGGATTAGTAAAAGGAGCTTTGTTTATTGACGCTGGAAACATCTGGTTACTGAATGAAGATGTAGAGAAACCAGGAGCTAAATTTTCAAAAAAATTCTTGAGTGAATTGGCAGTTGGTGCTGGTGCTGGATTGCGTTTTGATTTTTCTTTCCTAATTTTGAGAACAGACCTTGCTTTCCCCATACGCAAACCTTATTTATCCGAAGGTAATCGATGGGTGATGGATAAAATTAATTTTGGAAGCGGACCTTGGCGCAAAGAAAATTTAGTTTTTAATCTCGCTATTGGGTATCCGTTTTAGTGAAATTTGAATCGATAAAGTAAAAATTAATCGTTATAGTTTAATTAAAAAATATTCTACCACTAATTATGTAGGTTTGTAATTTATTAGCCATGAAGGCACAAATAATATCTTTCAGCTTTATGAATCAAAGCGAGGAAAACCTCAAAAAAAAAAATCTCCTGAAATTCAGGAGATTTTTTTTGACTTATTATGAAGTAACTTTTATAAAGTGTACATTTTAGTTCTCAATTCCTGAACTTTTTCGTCATCAAGATAATCATCAAATGTCATGTATCGATCAATAGCTCCATTTGGCGTTAATTCGATAACTCTATTAGCAACTGTTTGAGAGAATTCATGATCGTGAGTAGTGAAAATAACAGAACCTTTATAGTTTTTTAATGAATTATTAAAAGCCGTAATAGACTCTAGATCCAAGTGATTTGTAGGTTCATCAAGCATTAAAACATTGGCACGCTCCATCATCATTCGAGACAACATACAACGTACTTTTTCTCCTCCTGACAAACCTCTACATGTTTTCAAAGCTTCTTCTCCAGAGAAAATCATTTTACCCAGAAAACTACGAATGTTAACCTCATCGCGCTCTTCTTCTGTTTTTACCCATTGACGCAACCAGTCTACTAATGTATAATCACTTTCAAAAAAAGAATGATTCTCTACAGGTAAATACGCTTGATTTGTAGTAACTCCCCAATCAAATGTACCGGAATCTGCTATTTTATTTCCATTCAAAATTTCATAAAAAGCAGTTGTAGCACGTGAATCTTTAGAGAATAAAACAATTTTATCTCCTTTAGCCATATTCAAATCAACTCCTTTAAACAAAATATCACCTTCTATAGAAGCACTTAAGTTTTGAACATTCAAAATTTGATCTCCTGCTTCACGCTCTTGATCAAAAATAATCGCTGGATAACGACGACTTGATGGTTTTATCTCCGATATATTCAATTTACTAATCATTTTTTTACGAGAAGTAGCTTGTTTTGATTTGGCTACATTAGCAGAAAAACGACGAATAAATTCTTCTAATTCTTGTTTCTTTTCCTCGGCTTTTTTGTTTTGTTGTGCTCTTTGTTTTGCTGCTAACTGACTTGATTCATACCAGAACGTATAATTTCCTGAATAATGATTTATTTTGCTAAAATCAATGTCAGAAATATGTGTACAAACCGAATCCAAGAAGTGCCTATCGTGTGAAACTACAATTACGGTATTTTCATAATTCGCTAAGAAATTTTCTAACCAAGCAATGGTTTCAAAATCCAGATCATTGGTAGGCTCATCCATAATAAGCAAATCAGGATTTCCAAATAAGGCTTGTGCCAAAAGTACACGTACTTTTATTTTCCCCTCTAAATCGCCCATTAACGTATAATGATGCTCCTCTGTAATTCCAAGATTGGATAGCATAGATGCTGCATCTGAATCTGCATTCCATCCATTCATTTCCTCAAATTGCACTTGCAACTCCCCTATTCTGTCTGCATTTTTATCATCGTAATCAAGATATAAAGCATCCATTTCTTTTTTGATAGCGTAAAGGGTTTTATTCCCCATCATTACCGTTTCAAGAACCGTACTTTCGTCAAACATATTGTGGTTTTGGTTTAAAACCGACATCCGTTTTCCTGGTTCCAGATGAATATGTCCTGAAGTAGGATCCATTTCACCGGCAATTATTTTAAGAAAAGTAGATTTTCCAGCACCGTTTGCTCCAATAACACCATAGATATTACCGTGAGTGAAGGTTGTATTTACTTCGTCAAACAAAATTCTTTTGCCAAACTGAACTGATAAATTATTAACTGTTAACATGAATATCTTTTTATAAAATTTTGGCAAAAGTACGAAAAAAATACTGATTTTTTATAATTTGAACACACCTTAACTAAGGTAAACACCTCAGTATAAAAAAATAAAAATTAGCCACGACTCAAGCTTTAACGAATAGGCGAATTAAGTTCACGAAAAATATGAATTTTGATGTTTTTAAAATTCTAGCAATCTTCCATTAATATAAGATAGCTTTGATAAATTGTAAAAATTAGTATGATTTCTATCAAAAAACAATTTTCGTCTTGCTCTGATCTTTTATAGTTAAATCGATCTGACATTTAAAACATATTATTAATGAATTTTGTCATATCCCTATTTATATGGCTTCTATTTAGATTATCAGTTTGGTATTTTTTCTGATAAAAACTTACATTTGCTAACACTAAACCATTCACCTATAAAAACAATGGATCAGGATACATTCATTTTCTGTTTAGAAGCCGTGCCGGATATAGAAATAGAGAACAGTACAGAAGTCGTCAAACATTTAGAGCAATTAGCTGTACAACATGGCATTACAAGTATCTATAAAACCTGTGATACTATAGAGGGCTTAGAAGAAAGTATAGGTGCTTTACTCTACGATGATCATAATTTCAAGGATTACGAAATAATCTATTTAGTAATGCAGGGGCAAGAAAACTCTATTTGCATTCAAGACTACTATTATAGTTTAGAAGAAATAGCCGAACTATTTGAAGGTAAAATGAAAGGTAAAATCATACACTTCGCAAATGAAAAAATACTCGATTTAAGTCAAGATGAAGCACAATACTTTATAGATGTAACTGGAGCAAGAGCTGTATCAGGTTATGGAGCAGCATTCCATAATTTAAGCAGTGTGCATCTTGATAAATTATTTTTTAGTTTGTTTCAAGACCAAGATGATTTAGTAGATATTGTAGAAAAGTTACACCAGAAGCAATATGCGCTCTGTAAGCTTCTTGATTTTAGATTGTACCATTAAAAAAACAATCATTTCTTATCGATTAAAATTAAATCGGAATCATTATATCAATATTAAGAAACAGTATCTATATTTTGCATTTGGTTTTTTTAACTACTAAAAATAATAATTTTTTGTAATATTAGCCTCAACTTATAAAGCAATGGCTTGGTATAGGAAACACTCGTTTCAATCAATTAAGAGATTTGAATTTTTATCAAATTTCTTAAATTTAAAAATGAATTAAATTTTTAAATTATTGTCAGCCAGTAGATTTAACTCTTAGTTCCTAAAGTTTTTGTTTCTTAACATTGTCTCTATACTACATTAGTATACCAAATGTAAAAGTGTCTCTAATTAAAAAGATAAACAAAATAATTTTGTTTCCAAATGAAGTCTTTAATTTGTAAATTTGGTTTTAAATTAGTTTACCACCCTATTCAAAAATAGTAGTTCACTATACTAATACAATCTGAAAAACAGTAATTATGAATCAAGAAATGAAAAATTATGATGTACAGTTAGTAGAAGAAAATCTTCTAGAAGTTACTGGTAAAGGAGATAATCCTTTATGGGAAAATGCTACAATTCTAACAGACTTCATTTCGC
>CBDUEE010000179.1:0-5717 GCA_965366105.1 uncultured Flavobacterium sp.
TCATTTAAGAAACCTTTGGAGACAAGTTGTCTGTTATTATATTCTTTTGGAGGAGTACTTTTTTCTTCAAAGAATAGATGCATTTTCTCTTGTTCGATTTTGGTATTGACTAAATCAAAGTGTTCTACAATTAATTCAGGAAGGATAAGTTTTAAAAGTTCCATGTAATTCTCCAAAGCTTGTTTTTTTAAGCTGCTAATTTAGTAAATCTTTGATTCCTCCCCAACTTTTAGGATTGATCCCAAAAATTGGTTCAAGTACAAAAGTGGCGTAATAAAAAAATTAAAAATATAAATTATTTAAAATAAATTCTTGTCTATTATAGTGTAATAATACTCAAAACAAAAATTACAAAAAATTTAATCTTTGTTTTATAAACAAAAATTTAGCTTTAAAACACACCCACATCAATCCTATTTCTCTATCTAGTTATAGCTCTTGATACCACGAATAATATAGTTAATTTCGCCAAGACCAATCCTAGTCAAGTAGCTAACCTTCATTTTTTTACCTTTAAAAAATCATAAAACATATTATACCGATGACAACTTGTATTTATTGGTAGAACTTATAGAAAACGACTACTCCTACTCTTCCTAGTCTGAATTGGTAATTAGTATAATTAGTGAATTTGTTAGCAATATCGTAAATAGATCTAAAAGATTATACATACATCTTCTAAGAAAAAAAAATAGAAAAAGTAATTCAGAAGTGTAAAGCTGCCTTATAAAAAAGGCATCAAAGAACCAATCTTAAAGTGAACAACAAACTAACTTTTTTTAATTTAAATTTTAAATAGAAACTTTGTTCAGTACAGAAATAAAATGAATTATATTAAAAAAGAGTACACTAGCCAAAAAATTAAAAAAATAATCTTTTACAATTCAAATCGTTTTCCTTGCTCCGGATAAATAATCTTCAATCCCAAATCATTTTGTTCTTTTAATTGTTCTTTAATCTTTACAATGTTTTTTGCTGGCGGTTTTAAGTGCGTAATAATGATTTTAAAGCCTTTTAAAGTATCCTTTCCAGCTAATTCTTCAAGCAGGTGTAATTCTTTCATTAAATGATTTGGCGTCAAATGCCCGTATAAAAATTGATCCGATTGCTCATTAGGGAAAGAAACCTCTATAAAAATTCCTTTTAACTTTTTGGTTTTAATCAATGGAGCAATTGTTTTCCATAAATCACTAAGATAAGTACTTTTTTCTACAGCATCTGGTCCAGTGTCTCCTAAATACAAAATATAACTATCGGCATTTTTAATCAAAAAAGCGGTACTTTCAAACGGATTACCATGACTTAATGGAAAAGCTTTTACCGTCATACTGGTATTGGTTATTACTGTTTCTTCGTTGGTATTTAAAGTTTGAAAATGATACCTATTCAAGGGTTTGCCAGGACCTTTATCTCCAAAATTAACCCAAGTTTCATCATTAAAATAATGCTTTTGTATCATTTCCATACACTTATTTGTAGCATAAACTGTTTTGGAAGAATCAGCTGCTGAATTAATTATTAAACCCGAAACATGATCTAAATGTGCATGTGAAATCAAATAGCCTTTTATGTATTTTCTTAAGACTTGACTTGCAGAAACTTTGAAAACCTTATTTTCAATTGCTTTTTCAATTCCAGAATGTATGGTTCCCGCATCCAAACTGATATAATCGTTTGTTTTTATTGGAGCCACTAAGTAGGCTGATAGGTTTTTTTCATCGATTCCGCCTTTTGTCCCCAATGGAACTACTTTAAAAGAGGCGTGTTGTATTTTTTGGGAAAATACATTTACCGAAATTAATATGAAACAGAGTAAAAATCGATTGATAATAGTCATTTTTTGCAGAATTTTATTTTACAAATCTCATCATTTAAGATCGATAAATTACTGTTTAATGCTATAAATTAATTGTAAAAAAAAGCGTCTTAAAAAATTTCAAAACGCTTTTTTTTGTAAAATACACTTATTTCATTAATTGTTGAAGCGGTTTCAACTGTTCTAAATCGATATTAGACTGTTGCAACACACTTATCATGGTCATAATAGCTGTAGGATTCATGTCTTTACCTAAAATTCGTACCACAGCAAAACCATTTTCTTTTTTATTGGCATAGAAAACAAATTCTTCGATATGTTCATCCGTACCAATAAAACTAACTGTAGCACCATCTTTTCCAGATCCAACTTTCATCAGCTCTTGGTACTTCTTGTCTTTTAGAATGAAATTAACTTTGGCACGTTCCGTTTCGAACTCTGCTTTGTTTTTATCATTCAATTTGAAAGCCAGTATATTCATTTTATCAAACGACTTCAAAGCGTCTGTTTGAGCAACAGATAATTTTGTTTTATCAACATTCAGAATTTCAGGAGAAACATCGAGTGTTATAAAATTTTTGTTTTCGGTATTTTCTACAAAATACTTTTGCAAAGTGGGTTCTGAGTTGCAACTGATCAGAAATAAACTGAATAGTATGATAATTCCATATCTTGTTTTCATCTTATTTTCTTCCTTTGGTTGCTTTTTTCAAGTCATCACCGCCAGGAATCCTCATCTTATCGGTAAGAATCGAAATTTCATTCAAATCAAAATTACCAGTTAATGACATCAGCACACTATCATCATTTCTAGCACCTTCAATAAACATCAGCAACTCTCTAATTTGAGAATCAGTAGAACCCGATTTTACCAGAATTTTTATATTTCTTCCGTTTTCATTTACACGCATCAACTCTTCTAAGCCTGCTGTTTTAATATATTTATCAGCAACTACTTTCATTTCCCCTTCTACTCGGGTACTTTTTGTGGTAAATACTTTTAAATTATCCAGTTTTTTTATCAAATTTAAGTATTGCTGTGTCTCTTTATCTGAAGCATCTACTTTAACTTTACTCATCAGATCAAACATCTTTTTATTAACAATGATTGAGGTTACATCATCTTGACCGTCAAATTTATCGAAAGCTGCTTGCGCAAAAATCGTACTAGAAACGAATGCAAAAATCAAAGTGAGTAAAAATTTTTGACTCAAATTAAAATTAGTATTCTTTTTATTTTGTTTTGCTACTGCAAAAAACCTTGAATTTTGATTGATTGATTTCATTTCGTAATTTATTTAGTATTATTTTAAAATTAATTTTAACTGTAATTCGCTGTTAATCATTATTTACTAAAAGTAATTAAAGCTCTTCGGATTTGTTTTCTGTATTTCTAAATATTCTATTCTTAGCAATTTGGTATTCTTCAATATAGTGTACACTTTCTATGCCAGTATTTACATTATTCGACAATAAGAGCAATGCTTTTTGAGTTGCTTCAAAAGCGAGTTTTGGATCGTCATAAGTCCCTAGGTCTTTATCCGTAATTAAAGGATCTGAGGCATAAAATAAATAAGTGCCTATTCCAAGTAAAACGACTACTGATGCGGCTACTGATATCCAATAAAACTTAACCTTTTTATATTTTTTTTGAATATTAAAAGCTTTAGGTTCCATTACATCCTGAGTAAAATGCTCCGTTTTTGCAACTGAAAAACTTTTAAATATCGCAGCATATTCTAGTAATTGGGGAGCAATATCTTGAGACGAAAAATAATCCTGCAATTCTTTCTGTTCCTTAATCGAAGTTTCTCCCTCAAAATATTTGTCTAATAGTGCTTCTACTTTATTTAATTCCATAATCATGTGCTTTTATTATATATTCTCGTATTGTTTTTCTCGCTCTAGAGAGCGTAACTCTAATACTATTTTCACTCATATCCAATATCGTAGCCATTTCTTCAAATTCATATTGT
The DNA here is from genome assembly GCA_965366105.1 of uncultured Flavobacterium sp. Lineage (GTDB taxonomy): Bacteria > Bacteroidota > Bacteroidia > Flavobacteriales > Flavobacteriaceae > Flavobacterium. Next base: position 3,793 of record CBDUEE010000179.1, read on the forward strand.
TCAATATCTCGCAACTGAATTACGATTCGTTGTTGCTCTGGTAGTAGGCTAATACTTTTTTCAACCCAATTATAACTATCGATATCTTCCAATTTTTTATCTAAGCCAGGTTCAGAATCCTGGTAATCGGTAGCGCCAATTTTCATATTAGCAGCTCTCTTAGATTTTAATTGGTCTAAGCAATAATTTTTTGTCATTGTCATCGCAAATGCTTCTAAATTATTGTAACGGACTAAACTACCATTTTTGTTCCATAATTTCATTAAAACGTCCTGAGTAGCATCTTCGGCTTCCTCTCTACTTACCAATAATCGCTTGGCCAACCGGAAGACTTTGTCTTTGAATGGAGTGGTTAGTTGCACAAACTCATTTTGGTTCATAAATAGTATTTATTAAATGCGGTTCTATAATCAAGACGATTGTAATTTCTTTTTGTTACAAAGAAGAGAAAATAAAACTAAAGTTAGTATTTTTACGTTTATATTAGATATTGATACCCCAAACATGAAAAAAACATACCAACTTACGCTTGTATTATTTTTAGCGGTTTTTATTTTCCAAAGTTGTCAGGACAATGATGATATTGCCCCACCAGCTAGTTTAGAAATACAGGATTTTATTTGGAAAGGTCTAAATCAATATTATTTATGGCAAGCCGATGTGCCTAATTTAGGCGATGATCGTTTTGCAGACCAAAAAGCACTAAACGCTTTTCTAAGTGGTTATCCAGCTCCTGAAAATCTATTTGATGCTTTAAGAGTTGACAAATCTATTGATCGATTTAGTTGGATAGTAGATGATTATCTAGAACTCGAAGGGGAACTACAAGGAACTACTAAAAATAATGGTGTCGATTTTGGATTAAGTTATAAATCAGGAAGTACTACCGAAATATTTGGTTGGGTACGCTATATAATTGCAAATTCTGATGCTTCGACAAAAAACATCAAGCGTGGTGATTTTTTTACTGCTGTAAATGGAACGCAACTTACCAAAGAAAATTACCAATCGTTACTTTTTGGCACAAATGAAACTTATGAGCTAAACCTTGCCGACTTAAATGGATCAACCATTGTTAGTAATGGTAGATCTGTTTCTTTGACAAAAACAGTATTGTCTGAAAATCCAATTTTAATCAATAAAGTAATTACTTCTGACGCTCATAAAATTGGTTATTTGATGTATAATGGTTTTTATGGAGATTATGATGCTAAGTTAAATGAAGCTTTTGGCGTATTAAAAGCAGCAGGAGTTACTGATTTAGTGTTAGATTTGAGATATAACGGAGGAGGATCAGTTCTAACTGCTACTCGACTAGCGAGTATGATTACAGGACAATTTAAAAGTGAGGTTTTTGCCAAACAACAATGGAATACAAAAATAAATAGCTATTTTGAAACTAACAATCCAGATAGATTATTTAATTACTTTACTGACAAAATAGAAAGCACATCTATCAACAGTTTAAATATGACAAAAGTATATATTTTGACTGCTAGCGGAACCGCATCAGCAAGTGAACTAGTCATTAATGGATTAAAACCACATATCAACGTAATACAAATAGGTGATGTAACACTTGGCAAAAACGTAGGATCCGTAACATTATATGACTCTCCTGATTTTGGTGATGAAAATAGAAATCCAAATCATAGATATGCCATGCAACCTATTGTTTTAAAAATTGTAAACTCAGAAGGTTTTGGAGATTATTTCAATGGATTAAAACCTAATGATGATAATTTATTAAAAGAAAAATTGAGTACTCTAGGAATACTGGGCGATAAAGCCGAACCTTTATTAAACCTAGCCCTTGAAAGAATAACGGGTAAAAAAATTGCTCGTATAATGAAAAAAAGTCCAATAAAAGATTTTGAGTTTTTTAAAGATTCTAAATCAATGAATAGATTTCAAAACGAAATGTA
>CBDUEE010000180.1:0-5580 GCA_965366105.1 uncultured Flavobacterium sp.
TTTATAAAAAAGAGGCTATTGCCAAGATAGATAATAGCCTCGTTTTTATAAAGGGTAACGCCCAAAGGAAAAGCTAATCGAAACTGATAAGTTTATAGGTGCGTTATATATAATTTTATAAAAAAAGGAAACAGATTTTATATATGCGCTTATAGATAGTGATGCCGCTAAGGAAGTTTCAGCTAGAACCATTGAATGAAGAAATAATAATAAGTGCAATAAAACGCTTTGACTACCTAAAAAAATGATTAATTTTTCACTTATTTATCGAAATGTTTTAGAAAGATTAGTGTTTGACGTTGAGCAATATCAAACTTGACAAAATACAAATAGAACCTAAAAACATAAATTTATAATAACGATGACTTCCCTACTGCTTAGATAAAGAAATATCAAACGAAACTTAAATATTTTTGTAAAAAAGGTAAAATACTCTCCTAGAGATGTTGACAATGGAGTGCTTATTAAAACCTGAATGAAGTTTCTGTAAAAGGACATATTCATTAACTAAAAACCAAAATAAAGTTTTTTTTATTCTTATTTAAAGAAGTAGAATTAATACTAAAGAACATAATCATAATTATATCTTGACAAAATGAATGAACTCTAAAGAGTTTTTATTTATTTATTTATTACGGAGTACTGACTTCCATTACCTTATGGTTTATGAGTGTTTTTATCGAATTTATCTTTTTTGACTCAACCCGATTTGCTTTTAAAGTGAATAATAAATATTCATTAGTTTTATTTGGATTATAATCTTTGTAATTTTTATTAGAAGAAATTATTGCATTTGTCAAAGAAATTATTAAAGAATCTTTTATCATTTAGTTCCTTAATTAATTCTTCTGATCTGTTGAAATCTACTGATTTAATAGTTTTAAAAAGTTTATTAAAATTCTAGTAATGAATAGAAATGGAGAGTAATAAGAATACACTAAATTATTAAATACTTCATGAGTGCTGATTTAAGGATTTACTTCTTTTTAATTGTTTTTTTAGTAACTCCTAACACCTCGCCCTTCGCACATAGGACAAACTCTGCCTTCCGTTTCCCCAGTAGCTACATTACGTCCCGTTTCAATGCCAGTTCCTTTGCACAATGAACATTTATTTTGTTCATATACTCTACCGTCATTACCCAATTTGTACTCCTCACCATTCTTAGAATTAGTTTGAGAATCTTCTAAATCAATACCATGTTTTTTTGCAACAGCATTAAATTGTTGGCTATGTTTTCTACCACAAGTAATACTGCAGATTTGACCTTGATTTCCTTCATCCAATTCTTTCCAAACGTCTATAGCAACTTCTTCATAGCCTCGATTATGGAATATTTTACCACAAATACTGCATTGATTTGATATTTCTTCTATTTCAGAATGATTAGAGTTATCATCTGTAGCGATAATTTGTTGCTCTACGTTTTTAGATTCGATTTTTCTACTAGATAGATTTACAATTACCATCATCACAACAGCAAATATTGCGATGTAAACAAAATACTTTATTTTGCTTTGTACGGATTGATTTGTTTTTATTTTAACCATTTTCTGAAAATTTATAAGTAGTACTATATCTCCCCCAAGCGGTATCATATTTTAATTCCATTAAATAATTCTTACCTAATACAAGTTCTTCCATTTTGAACTCTGTTGATTTTATTCCTGCTAAAACAACTTTCAAAGTGATTTTTTCAGAATCAACTGGTATAGCTGCAGTGAAACCTTTTTTTGTACTATGGATCGAATGTAATTGACCATTAACAAATAGTTTTGTTTTAGCATCAAATAAAAACCATTGACCTTTAAATTTAAGTGTTATTAAACCTTTATTATTTTTGTTATTTGAATTTGTCAAAGAGCTAATTTCTTCTTTATGTTTGGGTAATATCTCATTCTTCAGTTGAGCATATTCTTTTTCTGATATTGCTTTGTCATCTAGTAATTGCTTCAACTTTTTTAAGTTTTCAATTTTATTCCCTTCTAATTCATTCATATTTTCAAGTTGGGTTAGTAGTTTATTTTTTTTCTGATTGCTCAATAAATTTTTGTTTTAACTGAATAATATCCTTTTCAGATGCAGTTCCTTCTTTAACATTATTGTTATCAATATCTTCAAAATGATATCCTAAAGGTTCATTCCAGTTTACACCTCCATATTCGAATACAAAACTAGGGACTAATAAATTATTAGTATTTTTCAAATAATACTCTTGCCTAGTACCACCTTCTTGGTAATGAGTAACCCAAAAAATATTTTTCCCTATTTTCTGAAAAGTAATTTCATTAGGATTTCCTAAATCGCTGACTTCATATTCTTTTAAATAGTCAATGAACTCCTTGTTATTTGTTGGTATTTCTTCATTTGTTCCTAATTCTTTTTTAACTGTCTTTGATTCTTTACAGCTTATTAAGGTTAATAGTGCTATAACTAATATCTTATTCATTTTTATATTTTAATAAATTAATTTATTACACTTAGAATTTAATTGAGTGTGTTTAAAATGAATTCCTTTAAGTTGGTGTATTTTTTCCGAACTAAAACAAGCAAATAATTACTATTTAAAAGATAAATCCTCAACGTTTATATATTTGATTCTATAATAATCGTAAACTTATTTACAATTCTCATTTATGATACTGCTAAAAAAATTAGACGTCTGCTTTGCAATTTCCTCCTTTTTTACACTCATGTCTGCTTACATTGTGTTTAGCAGAATCTTCATTTGCATAATAGCCATAAGTTTTTCCACATTTTTCACACTTCCCTTTAACATTTGCCATAATTATTTAAAATTTAATTTATACTCAATCCTTAATTTATATATATTTTAATGTGGTCAATACGCTATTATTACATCTAAACTATATTTAAAACAACACTAAAATTTCAACAATTAGTAAACGTAGAGATACTGTGATTTATAGTTTAAAATTTTAACAAATAACTATTCGAAAACTTGAAGCTGGATAATTTAATGCTACAAACCTCTATCTACTTGAAATTTGTAAAGGACTTGAAATCATGCGAAGTAACTTGCTTAACTATTGAAAGTAAAAGAGGGTATTTATGAAGAAAGATGCTATTATTTTATAAAAAAATATTAGGGAACAGCCGTAAATTCACCATTTGTAATGTTGAATATTTTCTCTAATATTTTAGTACCGTTACAGTAGCCCAATGAATATCCACCGTTATTGGTTAAATTACTTATACTGAATTCTCCTTTTAAAATCGTTCCGTCAAAACTTGTTATTTTTACTTTACCTGATGTTCCACTTTTACTCCATAAATTCACCTCTTTATAGCAGAGAGCAGGGTCATTTAGTGGTAAAAAAGCACTCATGTTATCTGTATATAAATCGTAAGTCTTATTTACAACTAACACATTATCAGTCGTTCTAATATTCAAATTCATTATTTCTAAAAAATCACAAGGAACACCTTTTATTTTTGGTGATGTAACTATTATAAATTCATTTAAATTCGTAGTTGTAGTAGTACTTTTTTCCCAATACATTTCTGAAATTGCGGAGTCATGTTCGTATTGTGCATTATTTAATGTAAAGCTTAATGATGATTTTTCGGTATCATCTGCATTGTCATTACTACAATTAGCAAAGCATGCAACTACTAAAACTGCAAGAAAAGATTTTCTCAAAAAACTAAATTTTTTCATTTATTATTGTTTTTAATTAATATTAATCAAAATTATAGTAAATGAATTGGTGAGAAATAGTGAATTAGTTACCGTAAAGATTTAGTGTTTAACCGTCAAAAATCAATCTATTTGAAGCTTTATAACAATTGTGGTTCCTTCATTTAATATTGAGAAAATTTCTATCGGGTTACTATTCTCAACTTGAAATAAGGCGATTCGCTCTTTAGCTAAATCAATTCCTTTTGAAGTGTGAAGTTTATTTAGATTTCCTGAAATCATTCCTTTCCCGTTATCAACAATCTGGCAAAATAGAAAATTATCTTTTTGTTTAAACGAAAGTATCAGCTTTGAATGTACTGAGTGAGAATCAAAAGCATGAACAAATACATTTTCTACAAAAGGTTGAATTAACATCGGTGGAATATCAATTTCAAATAAATCTAATTCGGTATCGATACTGAATTCAATTGTCACTTGATTTTGGAAACGCATATTTTCAAGTGTAATATATGATTTTAAATATTCAATTTCTTCAGCTAATATAATTCGTTGTTTAGAAGAATTATGGAGTGTCTGACGAATTATTTTTGAAAATTCACCCATATACATTAGTGCATCATCTGTATTATTATCAATGATGAAATTTTGAATAGAATTCATCGCATTAAAGATAAAATGAGGATTCATTTGGCTTTGTAGTGCTTCCATTTTAGTTTCGACTAAGCGTTTATGAATTTCAGATTTAGATTGTTCCTCGCTTTTTATCCTTCGGATTCTATTCAAATAAATTAAATAAATTCCAATTGAAAATAAAGCAAAACTACTTAGCAAGAACCACCACGTTTTCCAGAATGGTGGAGTAATGACAATTTTTAAAATATCATTTGATGATACTGTTCCTAGAAATAAATCTTTGGTTTCAAGCCTAATTTTAAAGCTACCATTTGGCAAGTAAGTAAGGTTTATATTCTTGTCTTTAATCCATTTGCTCCAATTTGAATTTTGCAAACCCATTACTCTATATCGGTATTGTAGTTTGTCTGGATACTGCGCATTTTGAGGCTCAAATGTGATAGAAATAGTATTTTTATCATACGGTAATACTATTTCATTTGAAGCATAGTTGAGCCACTGGAATTTAAACTTATTTATTGTTTGAAAATTAACATCGATTGCAGTGATTTTTATTTCTCTTGAACTGTTTTTTACAGAAATATAATTTTTAAAATCAAACTTAAAAAAACCATTTTGAGTACCTATTGTCAGAACCGTTCCTTTAACATTTGATGAAGTAAATGCTTTGGAAGTCAATCCTTGTTCTTCATCAATCAAGCGAATTGAACCATTTTTGTATATGTTCAATCCTTTTTCTGTACCTATAAACAAGACATCTTTATAACACTCTAAAAATGAAATAGAATTACCAATCAACTGCTTTCGGTCAATTTTATTAATTATTTTAAACTTGTTTGAAACATCAATTACAAAAATGTCTCCAAAAGCATTGGCAAGAACGAGCTGTTTTTTTTCATTCATTTTAGCCTGAACGAATTCATTCTCGTTCCAGATTCTATTGAAATAATAAGAATAAAATACATCGCTTTGGTAGGTATATAAACCACTAGAAGAAGATACAATATAGTATTTACCATCGATAGGTAAAATAGCAAAAGCATCTTTTGGATAATTTAAGTTGTTGGAGTCATATTCTTTGTATCCAGAATTATTTCTAAAATCATCAACTGTACAAAATCTTCCATAAGCAATCTGAAATAGTATTTTGTTATTATTTACAAAATCAAAAGTACTTGTTGAATGTGGATAATATTCTTTAATTTTTCCTTCTGCATTCACCCCAAATAAGCCAATAGTAGAATTTATCCAGATTATTGAATTTATAATTTTAAGTCCTCTTA